>JAFMBQ010000523.1 GCA_017858365.1 Algoriphagus sp.
CCCTCGGAGAGGCTATGGCAAGCGGTTGCATTCCCATCGGATCGGCAGTTGGGGCTATTTCTGAAATCATAGAAGATACGGAATTTGTCTTGAGACAAAAAGACTCTATCCTTTTAGAATCTTTAATTCAGAAAATATTGGCAAAGGATTTTATAAACTTATCCAAAAAAAGTCAGCAAAGAATCACTAACCACTTCAATTTCGGTCAAAGAAAAAAAGCCCTGTTAAAGGCTTTGTATTTACGCTGATTGATGGGGTTGAACTCACAATTCTTATAATTTAAACCTTATCACCGGCGTAAACTCAAAACTCTCAAAACTTTCGCTATACCCTTGGGTGTAAAACAAGCGCGACCTTAAACCAATCTGGAAGTTTCGGATATCATGGTAATACTCGACTCCTAGGAATATTCCAAAGTCAATATTAATTGAAGACTCACTAATTAAAACTAGAGTTTCATTCGAATTGTCAAAAATTGTCACAGAGGGATCTCGGTATCTGAGATTGTAGAGACCTACTGTGCCCAATAATTTATTCTCTATGAAATGTCGCTTCCAATGTATGTAGTGGAAATTTTTTATATCTCTCAGTGCTACATTATCAAGTTCTATATAAGTAAATGATGTCTGAATTTGCTCGTTATATATTCTTCGATGCACTTGCTTTGAAAAGCCAAAACCCCATTCGTTTTTTTTGCCCTCGGGGCGATAACTATATTCAAACCCAAAAATTTGACCCCAACCGCTGGTACCGTAAAACTCTAATAAGTTTGATGGACCTCCTCCCCCTTCTGGAATTGCAAAAAAATCATGGGAAAGCCCATAATTGAAACTTAACGTAGATCGATCCAGAATAGAATCAAGCTTTTGCGCCCTGCTCTGCAAGCTACAGAAGAGTAATAGGATCGTGGAAAGTATTATTATTTTTATCATTAGTAGTTAGTTTAAAAGAGGCTGTCATAAAAGTTAGGACAGCCTCTGATTTATTTGAGGTTGGAACTAATTCAATTTTCATAGAGCAAAATATCAGGCTCTTGAATTGACTTATGAAACAACCCATCCATTGATTTATTCAATAAGTGAATTGATATCTTTAATCAGATTGAGCATATAGCGTGATTACGAATTGCTTTTGAGGAAAACATCGTGCAGAAAACAAAATTTATTTGCTTCACAGCCTAAATTTAATAACCGGCGTAAACTCAAAACTCTCAAAACTTTCGCTATACCCTTGGGTGTAAAACAAGCGCGACCTTAAACCAATCTGGAAGTTTCGGATATCATGGTAATACTCGACTCCTAGGAATATTCCAAAGTCAATGAACCTAGTTGATTCACGAATATTTACAATAAAGTTCCCATCGAAATCACCTGAAAAATCAACAACTTGATCTCGATAACGGTGATAATAGAGCCCTACGGAACCCAATAATTTATTCTCGATGATATGTCTCTTCCAATGGATATGATGAAAATTTTTAAAATTTCTAAGTACTATGCTTTCAAATCGAACTATAACACCCCGAAAAACAGCGTCTTCGTTATATTCTTTGCGATGTACTTGCTTTGAAAAGCCAAAACCCCATTCGTTTTTTTTGCCCTCAGGACGATAGCTATATTCAAATCCGAAAATTTGACCCCAGCTATCACGACTTCCAAAATCGTAAATGTCACCACTTTGATTTTTTGCAAAAAAATCATAAGAAAGCCCATAATTGAAACTTAGTGTGGATCGATCCAGAATAGAATCAAGCTTTTGTGCTTTGATCTGAAGGCTACAGAAGGAAAATAAGGCTGATAATAGAATTATTTTTTTCATAATGAGAAAATATAAAAAAGGAGGGGTAGCGCTACCCCTCCTTAGATTTAATCAGGGAAATTAGTATATCGATGCTCAAAATAATAGCGCAAATGCCCGATTGGCTTAACATTGTAGTCAATGCCATTTCGTAAGCGAGTACCATGACCGGTATCTCCAACAATTGTATTCATGACAGCTCTTCTAACCAACTCGCCATTAACCCGAAATCTTGAACCTCCAAGTTCAACTTCAACATTAACTGAAGTGGTGGCTTCTGCCGTTGCTTTTTTAGCAATAAAATCATAACCGACTTTAACTGATCCCTCAGCTTTTCCCGTTGCCGTCAGGTTATGTTCGGTAAAAAGAAACAATTGTTGACTATTTTCGGACATATCCCAATCCGGATCAAACTGCATGTTTACAGCCTTCCATCTTTCGAATTTAGCATCATCTTTACTAAAATCAACTTGATCATACCTAAATGTTTGTCCGTCTGCAGAAGATCCTACTGTACCATCAAAATTCACCTTCAAATCATTTGACCCCCTATATATTCTGACTTTAGTTTTGGTCCCAAACAGTCCAATGTAATCATTACTTGTAAGTTGCATCTCAGGAAGGTTGGTAGATAAAATATCTTCTTGAGTAATTGACCTATCATCATAATTTCTAGCTAAGATCACCGAATTAGGTGCTGGCGTTGGCAATGATGGCGTGGAAGGATCATTCATAATGAAATCATCTTCATAATAATACGTGACGACAAGCGTAGGATTCTCAAAAGAATAGTCGTCATCTACTACAGGCACCCTTACTAGACTTGTCGTACTTGAAATCCGAGCATTATCAGTATTGTAAAGAAAGCCTTCATTCCAGTCATTTCTGATAATAGGGTCATAAGTAGTAGTGATTACATTGTCATAAGCCTCCCAATCGAATTTTTCCTCATACGGAATATGAACTACCAATCCTTGGGAAGAATAAAACTCCTTCAAAACTTCTTTTGCCGATACATTCGCATTTTGACGGGCTGCATCAGACAGATACGAATCGAAGGACTTTTCTATCAAACTATAATTTGAAAGATTAGCCAAGGTGTAGTCTAATATGGATTCACTCAAGTGAGTTGCTCTTTTTCTAAACGAATGGTTGTTTTCCAAGTTTTTTAACAAACTCAATTCGGAAGGAGCCATCCCACTAGGATCGTCTAGTATCGCAGAAAGGGTTACGGCATCTCCAAAAGAATCCATATGTTCGATGAGTTGAGCGAGTTCGATCCTTGATTGCTTTTCTTTCATCACCTCTCCCAATACTTGGGAAAATTCCTTGGCAAGCGCTACTTGTTTTAACTCACTTTCACTCAAAGATAAACTCAGCTCAGATGTGACTTCATCAACTAAAACAGTGTCCTCTGGCACACAACTGCCAAAGAAAAAAAGGGTTACCGACAACCAAATAAACAGATTGGATTGGATTGGATTGGATTGGATTTGTTTCATTTTTTTTTAATTAAAAGTGTTAAAATGTATTTTTAAAAAACTCAAGTCATAGTGAGATGGCGAGTCTCCAAAATTGTTACCGCATTT
>JAFMBQ010000524.1 GCA_017858365.1 Algoriphagus sp.
ATTAATGGCGAACTTTTGTGCGGAACGATGGGGTACTTTCGTCGGAATATCTAATTACAATACCTTGTGCCAAAGCATCTCCACCGTCAAATTTATCACCTTGATAGAATGTGTAATCCACACTTACTACATTTTTATTTTTGTCTAATTCCTGGCAAATTCCGGAAGAAAACGAAATAGCCAGTAATAGGGTTAATCTAGCTACTTTTTTTGTAATGGTGGAGGGGGGAGTAAAAATGTTTTTCATAAAATGATAGTTGTTAAAAATAGAGCTTGATAAAAATATATTATAGTTCAAGATTAAGAATTAAAAATTTAATATGCAATAGATAGTTAAAATAAGTTTTAGGCTTTAATATCGCTACCATCTTAACCAGATTGGAGTATCCGGAAATTTCAACTACGGACGCAGAAGATTTAGTTTCGCAAATATAATTTTCATGAAGATTGACCATTCCTATTCAGCCACCGGATCTTCACTTGGAAGTATTACTCTAAAAATGATCCAGCTATTATTTGCCTTTTGTGTCGCCATTTTAACTGGAATGACTTACCTCGCCTACCAAGGCAAACTCAATGATTGGCGCATTCAATTCAATTTCGCCTTTTGGAAATATCAACCTGAGCCAGGATCTATCTTCTGGTCTACGTTAGTTTTTGGAGCAGCTACGGGCATTTGTTTGATAGCCTTTTTCTATCAAGATGGTTGGGGAAGAAAATTTGAACTTACTGGTTACATTTAAAAAAATGGTTCTACCACGAATTTAATGGAATCGACAATTAATTAATTAGGGGTATGAATTTCTGGAGGATAGTATCCGGATGGGCGAGCCTTATGGGCTTTTTGGTCACTTTTTGGCCGCCAAAAAGTGACAAGGATAGACCTATAGAAAATCTTTAACTGTGCTCAATAGGTTGACCCTTCTCAAGAGTAATGAATCATTATAAAATGCATATCCCATTATACACTTCATAAGATTTGACTAAAGGCAAACTTCCTTCTTCCTTAAATTCAAGGTATAACCATAAAAATTGACTCTTTTTTTCACAAAAGAAATAGAACAACTTTAAGATCTCTAAAATCAAAAAGGGAGCCCTTAAAAGGCTCCTTTTTCTCTTCTCAATTAGACAAACTTGACCGGTTTAACCCGCTTAGTTTCTACCCTTTCGATCGTTCCGCCCATCTCTGCCTTGCTGACCAGATTTCTTTCTAGCGGCAAAAAACTCCTGCTTCTTCTTCATTTTCTCCTTTTCAAATTCTTTCTTCTCCTTTGCTGACATCGGACTCTCAGTTTGGGGAAAAGGATTGTTCCGAATCACCTCAATTCGCTGATTGATGAGCTTTTCGATGTCTTTGACAAATACGTTATCCTCCGGTTCGGAGATGGAAATCGAAATTCCCTCCCCTCCTGCTCGTCCAGACCTACCGATTCGGTGCACGTACGTTTCCGAAATATTTGGAATGTCATAATTGATCACATAGCGTAGATTATCAATATCAATTCCTCGTGCTGCAATATCTGTCGCAACCAGTACACGTACTTGCCCATCCTTGAATTGCTGTAAGGCTTTCTGTCGTTGATTTTGGCTTTTGCCTCCATGAATAGCCGCAGATTTAATCTTGGCATCGCTCAATGATCTATCAACACGATCTGCACCATGCTTGGTTTTGGCAAACAAGAGCACCTGGTCCATTTTCGGATCTTCAAGAATATGAAGTAATAAATCCTTTTTCGAGCCCTTATTTGTATAGTATAGAAACTGATTTATAGTTTCCGCTGTCGAGGACACAGGACTCACTTCGATCTTTTGTGGATTATGAAGGATTTTGCGAGAAAGTTCCACAATGTTTTCAGGCATTGTTGCCGAGAAAAATAGCGATTGCCTTCTTTCTGGCAGCTTGGCTATGATTTTTTTGATGTCATTGATAAAACCCATATCCAGCATACGGTCAGCTTCATCAAGAACAAAGTACTCGATGTTTTTTAAGCTGATAAATCCTTGATTCATCAAATCTAAAAGCCTTCCCGGGGTAGCCACCAAAAGGTCCACTCCATTCCTTAGTGCGTCGGTTTGCTTACCTTGAGTGACTCCTCCGAAGATTACGGTATTCCGCAATCCTGTGTATTTACCATAAATGGATAAACTCTCGCCTATTTGAATGGCAAGTTCACGGGTGGGGGTCACGATGAGGGTACTGATTTTCCGAGCACTCGGATTTCGATCACGATCGAGATATAGTCGCTGGAGGATTGGAATTGAAAAAGCCGCGGTCTTGCCCGTTCCGGTCTGGGCACTTCCTAAGACATCTTGACCTTGGAGGACGAGCGGAATTGCTTTTTCTTGTATTGACGTAGGTGTCGTATAATTCTCTTCTATTAAAGCCTTCAAAATGGGCTCTATTATTTCTAGATTTTCAAATCGCATGCTTGGATGTTTTTTTGCATTCTCACAATTTTGAGAATGACTTAGTCATTTGTTTGACACAAAGGTAACCTCGAATTGCTGTTATTTCTTCTAATCACCTGATATGCTCGCCAATTGTGTTTAAATCCTTTCAAAAAGTAGCCTTGAGTGGAAATCTAATTCATTTTCACCGAGACAGATTTTTTTTACAAAATAAAAAATAGGGTAATAAATATCAGTGTTCTAGCACTTGCTGGGATTTCTCCCTTCAGTCGAAATGACAAGGCAGAGTCCTTACATTTCCTTATCTTTGTCCTCTGTAAATTTCAACTAGACCGGATTCCCGGATTTTGCCAATTACACCACATGACCAGAGAAGTTCGATTACGATTTGCCCCATCACCTACGGGCCCTTTGCATATTGGCGGTGTACGAACCGCCCTATATAATTACCTCTTCGCAAAAAAAATGGGGGGGAAATTCCTCCTACGAATTGAAGATACCGATCAAAACCGATTTGTGCCTGGAGCGGAAGAGTACATCAAAGATTCTCTGGAATGGCTCAATATCACCTTTGATGAAAGCCCATGGAATCCTGGTGATTCTGCGCCTTATCGTCAATCAGAGCGTAAATCCATGTACATGCAGTATGCGCTGGACCTCGTAGAAAAAGGTCATGCCTATTATGCCTTTGATACTTCGGAAGAATTGGAAGCGATGCGGGAACGACTCACCGCCGCCCGTGTGGTGCAGCCACAATACAACAGCATCACCCGAACCCAAATGATAAACTCCCTTACTCTTCCAGAAGAGGAAGTGAAAGCACGGTTGGATTCTGGCGATCCCTATGTAATCCGGGTAAAAATCCCTCGCAAAGAGGAAGTACGTCTGCATGATATGATCCGCGGTTGGGTGATGGTGCATTCCTCCACCTTAGACGATAAGGTATTGATGAAGTCAGATGGGATGC
>JAFMBQ010000525.1 GCA_017858365.1 Algoriphagus sp.
TCATTATACAAATTTCCTTTAGTGGCGCTTTTAAAGTACTATTCAAGACTTTGGCCTTAGCGGTTGCTTGTGTGGTTTTTAAATGTGCTTTCAAAATGCCTTGGCTTTATACCCTCAACATTCTTTTAATCGTGTCCTGCATTGCAATTTTAAAGCCTTCATCTTTTGAAATTAAACGGTATAAATCAAGCTCGTTTTTTCGTTGTTTACCCATCACCTCGTCAAAGATTTTATTAAATGCAATATCTCTGTTTTGTATATCAGAATTGTCGGCATACTTTTCTTTGAAGTCGTTATGTTCTTTCATTTTCTGGGCAAGGTTTACAAATTTTGCTCGTTGCTCGTCAGGTGTGGCTTCCCATCCTTGAAACCAGCGTTCGTTAAAGCTTTTAATAATTAAATCCAATTCGTCTTTTTCAGATTCTTCTCCATGGGCACCTCTTGGATTAGGATTTTGTGGGTCAACTTCTGTTTCTGATGCATCAAGTCCTATCGATGTGTTTAATTTTACACGTTCTAATCCATAGGTTGAAAGGTCAACAGAATTCAATAAACCATCTAAGGCATCTTTTTCATTGTCAACTATAATTAGCTTGGGAATTAAGAATTTCAAAAACCAAAATAGTTTTTCCCAGGCAAAGACTTCATACGGCATGATGGAAGCCATCTGACCGTAAATTTTTACAAAATGTTTTGCTTTAATTTTATAATCTGCCTTTGCTTTATCTTCTAACGCTAATGTTGTATTAAATCTTTCAGCAGCTATATCAATAATTGGACTTAACTCTTGAGCATTTACTCCCTTGAAATATTTCTCTACGAAATCTTCTACTTCACTCCATTCATAAACACCTGCATCATCCAAAATTGATTTCAATTCGTGAAGCACATTGATGTCAGTGGCTTTGCTTAATGAGGTTGCAGTATAAAATGGGTCGAATGATTTTTTAATATCCTCAGTAGTATTGTAAAAATCGAGAATGAATAAATTTTCGGTTTTCTTGTCGAGTTTGTCGGACGAACGATTTAATCTTGATAGAGCCTGAACCGCAATTACACCTTGCAATTTTTTGTCAACATACATAGCGGTTAATTTAGGCTGGTCATATCCTGTCAGATATTTATTTGCCACAACTAAAATTCGGTATTCGTCCATATCAACATATCGAGCAATCTTGTCACTGATATAACCTGGGTCTGTTGGTTTTGCTGTATCTAAATTTGCAGGAAAATCATTGATGCTTTCTTCTGTATATTCAATACCTTTTATTTTTTTGGTACCTGAAAAAGCAATGGCTATTCTAAATGGATTTCCCCTTTCTTCTAGTAATGTTTTTAATGCAAAATAATAATTGATGGCGGATTCGATACTTTGTGTGGCTACTATTGCTTTTGCTTTCCCTTTTAACTTTTTTGTATTTACCAATTTGGTTACAAAGTGCTCCAGCATGATGTCTGCTTTAGTGGCAATGGTTTGCTTATTCTGTTCTACATAGGTTCTTAATTTCTTTTGTGCCTTTACAGTATCAAACAAAGGATTTTCTTGAATGGACTTTTCAATCTCGTAATAGCTTTTGTATGTTGTATAGTTGGCCAATACATCTAAGATAAATCCTTCCTCAATGGCTTGTTTCATCGAATACAAATGGAAGGGTTTGTGTTTGCCATCGGCTTGTTTTATGCCAAAACGTTCGAGTGTGTTATTCTTAGGCGTAGCTGTAAATGCAAGATATGAGGCATTACCTCGCATTTTACGAGAACGCATGGCTTCTAATATTTTGTCTTGTGGATCTAGTTCATCATCTTCTTCATTTTCTTCTGAAGTATTGCCCATTGCTTGGTTCATTTTTCCTGCGGCTGTTCCGCTTTGACTGCTGTGGGCTTCGTCAATAATTACTGCAAATCGTTTATCGCTTAAATCTGCAATGCCGTCAACTATAAATGGAAACTTCTGAATAGTGGTGATGATGATTTTCTTACCTGTTTCAAGGGCTAATTTTAAATCGGCAGATGAATAAGCAGGGGCAACAATATTTTTTACTTCCGAAAATTCTTTGATGTTTTCTCGAAGCTGCTTATCTAATAATCTTCTGTCAGTTACAACAATTACAGAATCAAATAAAGGATTTGAAACGCCTTTACTTCCGGGAATTGTATCACTTTCAGGATAGGTTTCTATGAGTTGATATGCTGCCCAGGTAATGGAATTAGATTTACCTGAACCAGCTGAGTGCTGAATTAAATACGTTTGTCCAACGCCTTTTTTACTGGCATCGTTAATGAGTTTTCGCACCACATCTAATTGGTGGTAACGTGGAAAGTACAGCGTCTTTTTATTCAGTGGATCTGTATCTTTTCCATCAAAGCGAACAAAATGTTGAATGATATTGGCAACGCTGTTTCGGGTAAATATTTCTTCCCACAAATACGCTGTTTTATGACCAAATGGATTAGGTGGATTGCCTTTGCCAAACAAAGGCTCTCGCTGACCCATATTAAAAGGTAAAAAGTAAGTTTCCTTCCCATTCAATTTGGTGGTCATGTAAACTTCATCGGTATCAACGGCAAAGTGTACAATACATCTTCCAAAGTTTAATAATGGCTGAGCAATATCTCTTTTGAATATATATTGATTTTGGCCATGCACTTTTGCATTCTGTCCTGTCCAATGGTTTTTTAATTCCATGGTGGCAAAGGGCAAACCGTTAACAAAAAGTACCATGTCTATTTCTTCGCCAGTATTGGTTATGGAATAGCGGAGTTGACGGGTTGAACTGAACTGATTGCTTTCAAAATTTGCCTTAACCTTTTCACTACTACTGGCTAATGGTAATGGATAGAGTAAAGTAAAATGGGCATCATCAACATCTAAACCCCTGCGAAATGAACGCAGGATACCGTATTTTTTAATCATACGATCTAAGCGTTCCAGAATCTTTAATTTCCAATCATTTTGTTTTTGCAGTTTGGCTAATTCATCTTTTTGAGTGCTTTGTAAAAAATCCCAAAAGCGTAATTCATCTATCGCGTATTTAGCATTAAAATCTTCAGGCATGCCAATGTAATAGCCATTACCAGCACGATACAATTCTTTTCTTTCGTTTACTGTGTTTAAAGCAATATTTTGTTCCTTCAACTCTTCCAAGCAAGTGCCTGTAAGTCGTTTTTCTACGCTAGCTTCCAGTGCCTGTTCGTTGGTTTTACTAGTCATTTCCTTTTAATTTTTTTAGTAACAATTTTCCTTTTTTAGTTAATTTGTATTTTTGATTCTTGCTTGTTTTCTTATCAGGTAATGTCAATTCTAATAAGCCATCTTCTACGGCTGGTTTAATATATGTTTTTTGAAAATTATCTCGGTTT
>JAFMBQ010000526.1 GCA_017858365.1 Algoriphagus sp.
ACCCCTGAAAAAAATGTCTTGCTTAGCAGTATTACCTTAGGTCAGATCAGCACCTCAAGTCAGACTTCCAGTGCCTCACTGACGGGTTTTGCGATCAGTAATAACCCATTAATCCCCCGTCGGGAATTGGACATATTTGTAGTGGATGGCTATACTGAAAAGGATTCAGAGGTAGAACTGCTGATCGGCGGCCAATTGGTGGATTTCATACGTGCTGATGAAGTGGGCTATTACCGCTTCAATGCACCTGTGACCTATGGCACCGTCCGACTTACCCTGAGAATCTACACTCCTCAAGGCGAAATCCTCATCCAGGAGCGACAGCTACAGATTCCATTTTCCTTTCTTCCAAAAGGATTCGTGTCGTATAATATTCAAGGCGGAAGCCTGATGAATGCCCCTGATAGCCTGGCTTCAGATCTTTTAGGTCATGTTGGTTTATCCGTGGGTGTAAGTAATGCAATCACGGTCCGAGCTGGCATAGACTATAGGGATTATTTAGAATCCGATAAGACGGCAACCTCTTTTGGTATGTCCACACGACTTTTTCAGCAATACTTATTGGATGTGGATTACGTACCCTCACAATACTACCGAGTCACTGCAAGTGTGTTCTATGCAAATAATATTACTATCAGTGCCAAGACAACAGATTATTTTGACCAGCCAGAGGAATCAGGTAGAGATACTAAGCCCCTTCGAGATGCTAATTTGAATATTTTTGTCCCCTTCAAGTTGTTTGGAAAGTTTTCGGGAATCCGCCTTGGAGGAGAAAATCTCTGGTTGACAGAAGGCTATAAAGGTAATCTCCAAGCAGATTATAATTATCAATTCGGCAGGGTGGCGACTCGATTCAATTATCGTGCGCAGTTGTTGGGTTCACAGGGGACAGCTGATTTGGCCCCAGAGTTTGCCCCAGGGACCCTGACCAGTTCCGTGACTTATTCCCTTCCCAGAAGTCCGAGTTTGCCAGTTTTTATAAAGGGGATGTTTTTGCGTGCGCAGGCGGGGTACAATACCGAAACTTCTCAGCTGTCCACGATCAATGTTCAGATTTCCCAGACACTTTTAAAGAAAGGGAGATTCTCTCTCACGTATGATCGAAATGTATTAAATAAGAGTGGCGCGATTCAGGTAGGATTTTTATATGATTTTAATTTTATACGTTCTGCTTCTCAGTTCTCTGGACGTAAAGGAGATTACTCGATCAGTCAAAGCTTAAGTGGTTCGTTGGCCATAGATAACCAGTCAGGCAAATTATTACCATCAAATAGAGATCAGGTGACTCGATCGGGGGTTTCGGTTCGGATGTTTGTAGATCAGAACGAAAATGGTGCCTTTGATGAGGGCGAAGAAGTCATCCCTGCTAAGTCAGTTCGTCTGGACAAGTCTGCTAATATGCTTATGGGATCAGATGGGATTCTGAGGATTACCCAACTTCAGAGCTATTGGACCTACAGACTGGAAGTGGACATAAATTCCCTTCCAGATCCTACTTTGTCTCCCAAGGAGAAGGTATTTGGATTTATTGCAGATCCCAATCGGTTTAAATCCATCGATATTCCACTCTACCGAACAGGGATGATAGAAGGAAGCATTTTAAGGGAAACCCCCGAGGGGATACAAGGAGTAGGAGGATTACGAATTAGCTTGCAGCGGATCGGAGATGCAGAACCTCTGGAGACGATTCGAACATTCTCTGATGGAGGCTATTATGCTTTTGGATTGCTACCGGGGAAATATATCCTTGAAGTAGATCCAAAGCAACTGGAGTTTATGAAGGTCACTGCAACGCCTGGAAAGTTGGAGTTTGAAATAAAAGCCCTTGCAGAGGGAGATTACGTAGAAAAGTTAGATTTTATGTTAAAGCCGAGGGAGTGAAGCCTATAAGGCTTCATAGACTAGAAAGATTCTTTCATTTCAAAACCAGCTTTGTTCATTAAAAAATAAAGTGACTAGCTCCAAAATAAAAAAGAAACAATATCCTCAAATTACTTACAGTTATGTTCAAAATTCTAATTAGAGGTTTAGCAAAAGCAAAAATAGTATTTTGATAATGGTACAACTTAAAGGCTAATTTAAAGGCCTTTTCGCTTTTGGGTCGATCTAAAGTTTTGAGCAGCAGTTTAACGACAATAATTGACTGGAAATGAAGCGTCAACCAGCTTGTATCCCCAATTACCACCTCGCTTTACTCGGAAATAAAGATATATTTAAATAATATTTCAATAAAGGATAAACCCCAATAATTAGGGTTTATACCGAACCAAAGTATAATGGCAAGAGGTACTTACATTTCTGAAAATCTGACTCAGTCTCAAATAGACATGATGCTGCTCTTGGATGAGTACGAGATGGACATATTCACACTTCAGGAATTAGAAGACTTGTCCTCTGACCAATTTGATAACATCAATGAATTGGTTGAAAACCTGGCTCATAAAAAAATCCTTTCACGAATTGAGCGTGGGAAGTACTGTCGCCCAAACTTCCGGGATGAAAAAGTGATCGGTACCCGATTGGTAGAAGACGGAGTTATTGCCTATTGGTCAGCTTTAAACCTGCATGGACTTACCGAACAATTTCCTAATACCATCTTTATACAAACCACCAAAGTGAAATCCCGAAAAGAGGTATTTGGTGTTAGCTATCAATTTGTAAAGATCACCCCATCCAAAAGAACAGGCATCATAAAAGAAGGCTATGGAAATCACAGCTATGCAATTACGAATGTAGAAAAAACCATCGTGGATTGCTTTGATTTGCCTCAGCATTCAGGTGGCTATGCCGAATTGATCCGGGCTTTTGATTCAGCAAAACTCTCTGCTGAGAAAATGATTGAATATTGTAAAGCAGTAAATAATTTAGCTGGGATAAAACGTATAGGCTATCTGGCAGAACTGCTGGACAAAAAAGGTATGAAATCCTTTATCCGTTTTGCAAAAACACAACTAACACAAACCTATAATCCACTCGACCCTTTAGGTCCAGATGAAGGAAAATACAACGGGGAATGGAAACTGAAATTAAATATTTCAGAATCAGCAATTTTAGACATTGTCAATAAACAGTACTAATGATCCTAAAAAGAGAAATCGAAAATATTGCCGAGCAAAAAGGGGTAGCTAAAACAACCATCGATAAAGATTGGGTTTTGGGGCATTTTGTGGATACAATATTTTCTATTCCTGAATGCCGTGACAACCTCATCTTCAAAGGAGGCACCTGTTTAAGGAAATGCTACTTTGACGATTATCGCTTTTCAGAAGACCTCGAGTTCACTGCCATCAATCCAGATTTTGTACTGGACAGAAAGTTACTTGATCAGATAGTTAAGCTGGTGACAGATCGGACAG
>JAFMBQ010000527.1 GCA_017858365.1 Algoriphagus sp.
CCATTATAGCCCTGATTTCTTCTATGAAATTCAAAACCCTAGTAAGGGAAGTGGGGAACTGGATTTTTGCATCACATTCTTTTATTAATATAAAATGAAACTAAAGATCGTCGCCTATTTCTTTCTTTTGACCTTTTCAATTTCAGCTTGCACAAGTAAAGTTTGTGAAAGACAAGTAAGTAGTTTTGACCTGAATAAGAATTACGAAGAAGAATTAGATTTTTCGGCTTGTGGTTTAAAACAGGTGACTTACCACAGCATTCGTATTTCAGGGGAGGTGTATGGAGATTTTCTTGTTGGGGAGTATTTCAAAGTTGAAGGGAAAGGTCATTATGATACCTTGATTACAGCGGATTACTATTCGGATCGCTTTAATTTCTACTACAACCCTTTAGGGGAAGTAAATGGGGATTTGACCTTTAAGGTGATTTTGGAATGATTGAGGTTAACAGGTTTCGTTTTGCTAGGCTCAAATTTAATTTTTCAATAATGCGAAAAGCTCTACAACTTATTTTGTGCACTTGCATTTCATTCATGGGATGTTCTTCTCGTGAAGAATGCCAGTATGAAGTAGCTCAATTTGATTTAAATGTACCCTATGATGAAGAAATTGACTTTACTAATTGCGGGGATAATTTCCTTTATTATGAATTGGATATTGAAGGAGTGTTGGATGGGGAAATAATCATCAATAATATCTACAAATTCAAAGCCCACGGAAAGATAGATACACTAATCCAAGGAGATCATTATTCTAATAAATTTAATTTTAATTACAAACCAATAGGGGGTGTGGAAGGGAAATTGAAGTTTCAGATTACCATTATCCCTTGGTGATCTCTTGACTATTTCAAATTTTGAAAGGTTCAAGTCTACAGACTTGGACCTTTTTCTATCTGAAGAATTCAGGCCTAAACTTTAATTGTCAGAAATGCGGAAAGTTCTACTACTTATTTTGTGCACTTGCTATTCATTTGTTGGATGCTCTTCCAGAGAAGAATGCCAGTTTGAAGTAGCTCAATTTGATTTAAATGTACCCTATGGTGAAAAAATTGACTTTGCGGGTTGTGGGGATAATATCCTTTACTACGAATTGAATATTGAAGGAGAATTGGATGGAGAAATAATTATCAAAAATATTTACAAATTCAAAGCCCAAGGAAAGATCGATACACTAATCCAAGGTGAATACTATTCCAATAAATTTTATTTTAAATACGAACCAAGAGGGCCTGTGGAAGGGAAATTGAAGTTTAAGATAACTTTGATTTAAGGTGATCTCTTCATTGTTTCAATTTAAAGATATGAGCCTTTTGGCTTGGACCTTTTTTAAGAGCAAAATTGTAGTTGTTTTGTAGGGGTATACCTAGAACCGCTTTGTGATTTTCTTCATTTGTAAGGCCCAAATCTCGAATGATTTTTTTTCCGAAGGTTTCTTATCGATTTCCAAAATAGAATAAGACCGCTAAACCTCTTTCAAAATTGGTTTCATTCAGTTAAGTGTTTAATTTTAACATCAATCTTAAGTGACTTTGCCATGAAAAAAATTCATATCATCATTCTTATTTCGGTGCTTTTTGGTGGCACCGCTTACATGAGCCTTTCTTCTCAAAATACGGCCGTGGAAGAAACACCAGTTCTTACTGCTCCCAGTATGCTCCCTGATTTTACGCTAAACGGGATAAATGGAAAATCAAATTCTATTCATCAGTTAGCAAGCAACAAGCCAACGATTTTTATTTACTTCAGCTCGACCTGCCATCTATGTCAAGATGAACTTGGTGCGATTTCGAAAAGAATAAATGAATTTAAAGATTACAACATGATTCTCACGACGGTGCAGCCAATAGAGGAGATGATTGGGTTTGTGAACAGTCTAGGAATTAAAGACAAACCCTACGTTCATTTTTTGCTTGACTCTGAAATGGAAGTCGCTAGTTTCTATCAAATAAAAAGTGTCCCTTCTATCTATTGCTACAATTCAGAAAAGAAACTGGTGGCGGAATATGTGGGCATTACGGACATTGATTTATTGCTGAATAACTTGAGTCAAGGAAAATAAGCCTAACAGGTTTTCTAAACCGCTTCTAAGCTGCGATTAATCTGTTTTTCTAAAACCGCTGCCAATTGCGTCTCAACTAAAGGGAAAACATTTCTCCTTACTTTTGATTGACCAAAAAACCCAATGTCCCTAGAAGTAAGCCAACTCACAAAAATTTACGGTTCTCAAAAAGCACTCGATGGAGTTTCTTTTTCGGTTACTCCGGGGCGGATTTTGGGATTTTTGGGGCCAAATGGAGCGGGGAAATCTACCGCAATGAAAATCATTTGTGGTTATTTAGCTCCAGACGGAGGAGCGGTTTCAGTTTTGGGTAAAAATGCCTTGACTGCTCCGAAGCAAGTTAGTCCCCTTATCGGTTACTTGCCCGAGCATAATCCGCTTTATCTGGATATGTATGTAAGAGAATTCTTGGAGTTTTCAGGAGGTATCTATGGACTATCAGGAAATAGGCTGAAGCAGCGCGTACTCGAAATGCTCCAGAAAACCGGGCTGGAACCCGAGCAGCACAAAAAAATCTCGCAGCTATCCAAAGGATATCGACAGCGGGTAGGTCTTGCAAGAGCCTTGATACATGATCCGCAAGTCATTATTTTGGATGAACCTACCACCGGACTTGACCCGAATCAATTGGTCGAAATCAGAGCGCTGATCAAAGAAGTTGCTGCACATAAGACCTTGATTCTTTCTACGCACATCATGCAGGAGGTCGAGGCGATCTGTGATGATGTCGTCATAATCAATAAGGGTAAAATTTTGGCAGCAGACTCGCTGGAAAATCTTAAGTCTTCTGCTTCTGAAATTCAATTGATCTTAGAAACTGAGGAGGAGCTGGATCTACAATGGTTTACGCAGTTTGATTTGGCCAAATTTGGAACTAAAGGTAAATCAGAGGTCATCATATCCGCTTCTAATGCTGGTGAAGCTCGCAAGGAAATCATGCAATTGATTCAGCAGCGAAAATTAAATCTGATTAGTCTGAATCAAAGCAAGAAAAATTTAGAACAAATTTTCCGGGAAATCACGCGATGAAATCGAGCATGACTAAAAAGTTATACAATGGAATGGTTAATAGCCATAAGAGATTCCTGATGACCTTCGAAAAACTATTATAACCAGATGAAAAGTCTCTTTTGGAAAGAAATCAACGCGTTTTTTGGAAGCCTTTTGGGTTATCTGGTTTTGGCGCTCTTTCTTGTCGCTCTGGGATTGATCGTCTGGGTTTTCCCTGAGAGTAGTGTGCTTTCCTACGGTTTTGCCGATTTGGAAGTCCTCTTTAGCT
>JAFMBQ010000528.1 GCA_017858365.1 Algoriphagus sp.
GTGTACCGGAAATCACTCCATAAAAATATAATCCTACTAGCACTGCTGCCAACACTAATCTGATTACTCGATCAGCACTTCCCATGTTCTTTCTCATAGCTGTTTATTTGGTTGATGATAGATTAGTTCTAAATCATAGCTAAATGTAACCTAGCCTCTTCTGCCAGATCATGACAAAAGTCACACAAGTGATTGATTTTTAAGCTAAAAAATCTAAAATCAACCCAAGCTAGTCTCTTAAAAAATACTCCGCCATCACAGCTTCTGCAGCTTTGCCCTGTGGAGTAAAGTCGGGATCTCTTCCATGAGCCTCTGGATACCACTTCCAAAAAAACACGCCTGCCATCCAAGGCTTTTGCCAAGCAGTCTCAAAAAATGCACGGTAACATAAGGCTTGTACTTCTTCTGAAAGCTGGATCTCCTTTCGCTCATTTGGCCAAACCCAAGGTTCTATCGCTGCATCCACTGTATTGCAATAGCCGATTTCGGTAAAGAAAACAGGCTTTTGAAATTTGCGTACTACCTTTTCGATTTTGGGAAGGTGTGTTTCCCAAGATTTGGTCAACTCCCTTAAGTTTGGATTGTGAGATTTTGCAAGAGGAAAATACGCTTGAATCCCAATGTAATCCAGTGCATCCCAGAATTTGATTTGCTCAAACTCAGTGAAATTTGCAGCATAGACTAATTTGCCTGAGTAAACCTTTCTGACCTGCTCTATTACTTTTCGCCAGTCTTCTTCCCGATGGGAAGTTTTCTCCAGCTCTGTCCCTACGCAAAGCATGGGAAACCCTTGCGCCTCAGCTAAAATCGCATAGTCGAGTATAAATCCGCTGTAATTCTCAAACCAGACCGCCCAATCTTCCTCCGTCTTCATCTCAATCTCACCCGGCCAACTACCCCGCACCCAAAGGTGGGGTTTAAGGAGATTCATCATGCCCATTGCTGCCGAGGAATCCAAGGTGGCCTTCAAGCCGTTGGAGGATTCACCCCACCAGACTTTATCGTTGACGGCTTGCCATTTGATCTCTGGAGAATTTACCGCACTCTGCCATCCGAAAGGCGTCTGTGAGATGGCGTCTGCTCCGGTAGCTTTCAAGGCTTTCAATTCAGGCCCTTCAAGTGCTGCCCGAGTTCCTACCCAACATACTCCTTTCCATTTTTCAGTGGCGATATATAACTCCTCTTCCGGAATTACAAACCAAGAAAATGCAACTATCAGAATCAATCCGACACTACTAAATAAATAAGAATTTCTAGCAAAGCCTTTCATTTGATTAGCATGGTTTGAATTATAATCTCTTCCTGAAGGGTCTTATGCACCGGGCATCGATTGGAGATTTCCAGCAATCTTTGTCGTTGCTCATTATCCAGATCCCCTTCGAGTTGGATGATGCGAGTGAATTGACTCACTTTAGTTCCTGAGTCCTCGGGAGCTTTACTGTCATCAAGATGAACTTTATCGTGATTTAAGTACACAGAAACTTCCTTAAGTGGCCATTTCTTTCTTTCTGCATACATCTTCAAGGTCATGGCCGTGCAGCTTCCAAGTGAAGCCATCAATAAATCGTAAGGCGTTGGACCTAGATTTGCTCCGCCAACTACAGTAGGCTCATCTGAAAGTAAATGATGGTTTGGGGTTTTGATCTCAGTCGTATACCCCTCTCCTGCCAATCTGACCAATACTTGATTTCCTTTCAAATCATTGACGGTGGCTTCAGCGGAAGGTTTTACATATCGGCTACTCCAGGTGGCAATAACTTCTCCTATGTACTGGCTATCGATGGGATTGGATAAAAGGTGATCTGCACCATCTAAAGAAATAAAACTTTTGGGATGAAAAGCTGCCTGATAAAGTGCCGCTGCATTGGAAATAGCAACTATAGTGTCTTGCGGAGAATGAAAGATCAAAATGGATTTTTTGAGATTCTTCAAAAAGCTTTCCAGGGGTTTTTGCTCCAAATCATCAATAAAAGCTTTATTTATTCGGAATGGACGGCCTCCGATATTTACTTTCCCCGAACCATTCGCTTCGATTTCTTCAATTTTATCTTGGAACAAATTCTTGACATGGGCCGGGTAAGCGGGAGCTGCAATCGTGACTATAGCTTCAATAGATTCCAACTGGGCTGCGGCATAAATCACTGCTGCTCCGCCTAGTGAATGGCCAACCAATAGTTTTGGAGCTTTGTAATTTTCAGCTAAGAAAGCTGCAGCATCGCTCAGATCTGAAATATTAGCGGAAAAAGAACTATCCTGAAACTCCCCCTCAGATCTACCCAGACCCGTAAAGTCGAAACTCATCACGGCGATCCCTTGCTGGGAAAGAGCCGTACAAATCTGAGTGACTGCCGAGAAGTTTTTAGTGCAGGTAAAGCAATGCGCAAAAAGCGCATAAAATCGAGGTGCTTGGTCTAAAGGCACGTATAAATTAGCCGCAAGCTTCAGCTTTTTTCGATTTTCAAAAAGCAATGGCTTGGGATTCATAACAGCTTATTTATGGAGTGGATAGACTTTGATATTTTCTAGATTGATCTCTGAAAGTAACTCTAAATCACCAGAAAGGTAAAGCTCCTGCATCTTTTCTACCGGTGTATCTTTATCTTCCGGCTTCAAGTTCAGGTAGTTTTGAAAACGAATGCCCGCTACATCGATTACTTCTCTCACCTCCCTCATTCGAACTCCACCCCCATCAGTGTGATAGCTGTATGCAATAAAATCAATGAAATGATCCTCCTTTCCGATCCAATATAAAAATTGATCGTCAAAGTCTTCTCCCCCACCATCTTGCTGGAAAACCACCTTAATCAATTCGTAATTTTTATCATTTAAGGTAGTCTCGCCAAGGTATTCTTTGATGACTGAGGCGTCATTTAGCCCATAGGGCAAAAAAGCAAAATAAGCGACTGAATTCACCGATCTAGAATATTTACCGATCCATTCTTGGTTGAGGGTATCGATCTTCACTCCATTAACCGTGCGGACAAAACCTGCATTATTCAACACATCCTTAACCATTCCCGTCGAATCTGTAAACTCACGGATGTATTCAAACTCACTTTCAGTCTTGAAAATCGTGTAATGGATCTTTCTAAAATCAAATTCAATGACTGATTTCGAAAAAGCATCTCCACCATGGGCAGCGATAGAATCATCTACGATTCGCTGCGCTTCAGATCGGGAATCACAAGCGCTAAACCAAAATCCAAAACCTACCAAAAGGAGTAAACTTACCTGTTTCATTTTTATCATCATTTATTCAAAAATCAATTCATACTCCGAGTAACTGTATTCTGTCCGAAGATATAACCGCTCTCCTGACTCATTGACCCGAAAGCTCTCCC
>JAFMBQ010000049.1 GCA_017858365.1 Algoriphagus sp.
TTTCACTAAATTTAAATCTTTCTTAAACCGTCCAACTTTTGGGGGCTAGTCCAAAATTCAAGGCCTTTTTTTATTAAGGAATTATTAAAAGATTTCGGCCATCCGAAAGAGTTACTTTTGCTGTCACAGCACAAGAGCCGGAGGTCTCATAGTTAATACTATGCATTACCACTCTACTTTGGCCACGATCGATGGTCCAATTCTCTTTTCCCGCAATGGGAAGGATTTCATTTTGAGAAAAGCAAGTTGCCAAAGACTGTCTTGGGCTACTGATATCTATGCTGAAGTTACGCCCGGTTGAATTGGTACCTGAAATAGATCCTGTAGAACTCATTCCAATTAGTTTATTACGGAGCTTAGTTAAGCTATGATTTAGCGTTCCTGAAAAAGTAGTATTCAAGTTTTTGTTGGATGTTGTCTTCAGATTGATAAATGTTTCTGTGACCTGATTCAAAGCAGATACTGAAAATTCTCTAGCACCTCTAATCGTATCATTTTGAAAAGTATAACCTTGATAGGTTAAAATCCACGAGGAGGAATTGGTGCTAATCAAAGGATATTGTAAGATCAATTTTCCAGTTCTTTTAACCTTTCCGGATTGCTCACATGCATTAGTAGGATCAAAAGTTAATGTGACTCTTTTTTCTGCTGATTCGATCAATACGCTTGGACATCCCGGTAATTCTCCGCTAGGAATTTGTGAATAATCCTCAAAATTCAGTAAGCCAAAATACAAGCTTTCTCCCCAGACTGTTGATATTTTAAAAAGTTGATTGGCTTCTAAACTAAGGTCTGTCTGGAAGTTTTTGTTTTCATCTTCCTCACAACCCGAAAAAAAGGTTGGAATGGAAATGATTAAAATGAGTTTAAGAACTGATTTCATTTTCTAACTAGATCATCAAAGGATTAGAAATTCTTCTTTCAAATACCAGACCGAAATTCTTATCTTCGAGTCAAACGATAAACCAAAAATTTTATGATACGAGCCGAAGGCATGCTGAAAGAGGGAGCTCTCAAAGGTAAAAATATACTAGTAACAGGAGGCGGAACAGGTCTTGGAAAATCGATGGGCGAATATTTTTTGGAATTAGGGGCTAACTTGGTCATTACTTCCAGGAAAATTGATGTTTTGCAAGAAACGGCCAAGGAAATGATGGCTGCAAAAGGAGGGAAAGTAATTCCTATAGCTTGTGATGTGCGAGATATTGATCAAGTGGAGGCGATGTGGAAAGAAGCAAAAGCAGCACTTGGAGAAATCCACGTGGTGTTGAATAATGCTGCTGGGAATTTCATCAGCCCAACAGAGCGTCTTTCAACGAATGCATTTAACACAGTCTTAGATATTGTACTTAAAGGCACTTCCCAAGTGACTCTAACAGCGGGCAAAGATTGGATCAATTCTAAGCAGCCTGGCACATTTTTGAATATTGTAACTACTTATGCTTGGACAGGTTCGGGATACGTAGTACCGTCAGCAGCAGCAAAAGCTGGCGTTTTAGCCATGACAAGATCACTAGCAGTAGAGTGGGCTAAGTATGGTATTCGATCCAATGCGATTGCTCCAGGGCCTTTCCCAACTGAAGGAGCTTGGAGTAGATTGTTGCCAGGTGACTTGTTGAAGAAATTTGATCCAGCAAAAAAAGTACCTGTAGGTAGGGTAGGAGAGCATCAGGAACTTGCCAATATTGCAGCGTACTTGGTGTCTGATTACTCCTCTTATGTTAATGGAGAAGTAGTGACCATCGATGGCGGAGAATGGCTCAAAGGAGCGGGAGAGTTTAACAATCTAGATGCAATACCTCAAGAAATGTGGGATATGATGGAGGCTTCCAGAGGAAAAAAGCAATGAGCCTTGGGCTGATTTGGGGCTATCTAAAATCTAAATGGAAAATCAGAAATTTATAAAAGGAGCTTGGCTCCTTTTTTTTTAAGTCGATTTATCCGCCTTGGGTAAGAGAGGGGTTTTTAAAGCAAAAAACGGGATAAAAATCATGTTCTTGTTCTATTCCTCTACAGGAAATTTATATCTAAAGATCTATTCTTTGCAACAGATTCTATAATGCTCTTTTTTAGTGATTGATCAAGTCGCTTCGTTTCATCTTTGATTAGATCTATTAATTTCTTGGATTCATCACTTTTAGTTTCAACTTCCAGTATGTCTAAAATTCCTAAAATATTTGCTACTCGAGCTCGAAGTGAATGGGATTGTTCAAATGCTAATTCCTTCAAAAAAAGTTGGTGTTCTTTCATCCAAATCTCTTGCTTTTTTTTGTCTGAAATATCAAGGAGACAACCGAGTACTTTCAAAGGAATTCCTTCTTTTGACCATCTGGTTGTTTTTCCAAATCCTAAAACCCAAATCATTTGGTTGTTCTTGGAGTACATTCTAAATTCCTTTCGAAAAGGAAGGTTTCCGGATGTATTGAAATATTGATTTAGATCACGGAGTAATCCTGGAAGATCTTCTGAGTGAACATGCTTTTGCAAAATGATTTTATCTCCTTTTTCAAGTTCTTGCTCCGAATAGCCTAGCATTTGCCCAAGCCCTTGACTCAGGTTATTAGTTTTGGTGTTAAGATCATATTCCCAAAAGCCGATCAGCTTATCATCTAATAGACTATCTAAAAGTTCTTTTTCACCCAATTTTTGATCAAAAAAATCTCCCATATCTATATTAAAAGGTTTGGGGTTGGGGAGTAGATGACCTATTCCTAAACAAGTTCCGAAGTCCTCATCGATAAAGAAAAATTCCCACTTGGAAGGAACTGTATCCAATTCCGGATGGCTAATTTTCTTAAGATTAACCACAAAAGACTGATGGGAGTTTTTCCATGCCTTGATTCGCTGGGTCTCATATTTTGCCCAATCTGAGGATAAAAAGCAATCTGCGAAGTATATTGGTTTTTCATTTCGATCAAAAAGAGTTGGGATTGGCCCTATAGCTGAGTGGGCAGAGAGAATTTTGCCAGACTTTTCAATCGTGACATGTAGAAAATAATCTGACTTGATCGCAAATTCGCTTAAAGCATCGATAGTTTCTCTCTTGATCATAATGCAAATATACTTAGTTGGTATTATCCTAAACAATTAAAAGCATTAAATTTTATTTAAAATACATAAAAATATATTTAAAATGAATTATGACGATATGAATTTGAATAGAAGTGTTTTTGGTTCTCAGGCAAACAGAGGTAATATCCTCTCAACAGAGGAAGCCAAAAAACTACTTGATGATTGGGTTACGAATCCCAAACTAGTAGTGCATATGCAGCAAGTGGAGCATTTAATGCGAATGTTTGCAAAGGAAAGTGGGTATTTAGAACCGGATCAGCACAGATGGTATCTGGCAGGATTACTCCACGATGCAGATTGGGAGAAGTGGCCGGATACGCATTGTAGAAAAATTATAGAAGAGTTAGAATCAAGAAATATCGATCCTGAGATCATCCATGCAATAGCCTCTCATGGTCCAAAGTATTTTGGTGTAGAGCCTGAAACTGAAATGGATAAAATGCTCTATGCATTTGATGAGCTTAGTGGGTTAACACACGCTTATTCCTTAATGCGACCTGAGGGGTATAAAGGAATGGAAGTCAAAGGCGTCAAGAAAAGATTGAAGGATAAGACTTTTGCAGCCCAAGTAAGTCGAGAAGATATCACGGATGCCTGTGAAAGGGCTGGGATTGCACTTGATGAATTAATCAAATTTGTAATCAATCATCAAATTGATGCTGTTTCGATTGATTGAATTGGTAAATTCAGTGGCAATTGATTTAATTTTATTCTCAACTCATTTTAAAAATAACCAACAATTTTATGGTAAAGAGAATTTTTTTTGTGCTTTCCTTACTTTTAATAGGTACTACGTCTTATTCGCAGGATTATCTAAAAGACACCGTTGCAATCCAGATTTTGGATAAAATGAGTAGCGTTTTTGGTGATTTGAAATCGGTAGGTTTTAAAACTCAGGTTTCAAAAGATGTGGCTTTTGCCAATAATTTTTTCATCAAGGAGTTTACATCTAGTCAAGTCAAAATTGCTGGTCCCAACAAGTTTGTCGTTAAGATAATTGGAGAATCAAAAGAAGATAAATATAGCTATAATGGGTCTCAGGTGGCTTACTATTCATTTTCTAATAATATCTATACTATAGCTGATGCTCCAGATAACTTGATCGAAACGATAGACTGGTTATACAATGACTATGGGGTGGAAGTCACATCTGCTGATGTGCTTTACCCTTCTTTTTCTAAGGATATAGTTGAGGATATGGATTTCATTCAATATCTCGGTGAAACTACTGTAAATGGGCAGCGGACATTTCATATTGGCTGTTCCAATAATTTAGTAACTATTCAGCTTTGGATTTCAAATGATATTTATTTTTTACCAGTAAAAACGTTGATTACTTATTTGGAAGAACCTTATGCCAACCAGCATGAAGTAGACTTTTTTGATTGGGAATTTAATCAGGAGTATCCAAATTCCATTTTTGAATTTTCTCCACCTCCTGGATCGAGACAAATAACTTGGCTTAATCAGAATTGAAAAAATTAAAAGAGACTAATATGAAGTTTTCAAAATTAAAATTGATGGGAGTATTTTTAGGAATACTTGCCATGTTGATATTTCCGGAAATGGCAGAAGCTCAACGAATGAGAGCAGCAGCTGGAGGGAGAGGGGGGGCAAGACCTGCTACTTCCCGACCAGCTCCATCACGTCCAACAACCTCAAGCAGACCAACCACTAGCAGACCTACAACCACTAGTAGGCCCAATACTGGAAATAGATCAACATCGGCATCTAAACAGACCACTTCTAGGCCCAAAAATTCAAGCTCAAAAGCCACGATTAATGGCGGTTCGGATCGAGTAACTAATAAAACAACCAATAATAGTAAAGTCAGCTCTATCAAGGGGAATAATGTCGGAAATACGACAAACAATAGGGTTGGAAATAATAATATCAATTCGGGGAATAAGAATATCGGAAATAACAATAAGATCAACATTGATAACAGTAGAAATGTCAATGTGAACGTGAGAAACACAAATAATCGATCTTATCGCCCACCTTATAGGCCCTATCCGCGACCGCCATATTTCTATGGCGGGTTTGGCTTCTCCTGTTTTAGACCGTATTACTATCATCCATACCGACCGTTTTATTGGGGCCCGATTTGGCATCCATGGGGATTTTTCGTAGCTACTCTTGCTGTTACAGCGATTGTAGTTTCAGTTGAAAATCAGCAATATCATTATGATCAGGGCGTGTTTTATGTGCAGGATGGAGATGGATATGTAGTTGTGGAAGCTCCACAAGGTGCAAAAGTGACAGTCATTCCAAGTGAAGCCAAGGAGGTAGAGGTAAGTCCGACAGTTAATAATTATTACTATGGAAATACTTACTATGAAAAATCCGACGGAGGATATACAGTAGTTCCCCCGCCAGCAGGAGCAATAGTTGATGCTTTGCCGGAAGGAGGAGAAGAAGTAAAAGTAGGTGATCAGACTTATGTTAAAATTGGCGACACTTACTACTTACCGGTACAGGTTGATGGAAAAGATATGTATGAAATCGCACAGGTAGAGCCCGAAAAATAGTTTGATTGTTGTGTAGAAAATAAAAAAGGCCTCAATCGAGGCCTTTTGCTATTCATCACCAGTTTCCACTTCTGAAACTGGTCTAAAATTCCCCGGAGGCAACTGCTCCGCTACTTCATCTTTTTCAAAGGGGAAGACTTCCACAATCGCACTTTCCACAATATCAGGAATTCTAAAACTCACTAGCATATTACTTAAGCTTTCTTGGATTCGGTCGTAAGCATTTTTTACATCCTCAGCTGTGACGATCATGTATTGGGTTACCTTTTTCTCTTTCCCACTATCTGCATCTGCTACCAAGTAACTGATCTTACACTTGTACCATATGTCAGAATCTTCATAGAAAAATACATCTACGATATTACTTTTGGAAATACCGGTAACCTGAAAATCTCCTCTGATTTGACTGGCTAGTCGATCGTAAAGAATCGCTTCAGCTTCAGTGAATGAAACTGCATCTACCAAGTATTGCTCTGAAATATTCTTCAGAAGCCCCTCTTCATTTTCCTTTGCGTATTTTACTTTGCACAAAAACCAAGTTCTCATATTCTTCTATTTAGCGTCGTGAAGGTAAAATTTTCTGAGTGAAGGACAAGAGGAATTCTAGACAAAGAATAGGGTAGGCTAAGTGTCTAATCATTAACATGCTGTAAATCAGTCTAAATTCTATATCAGTAAATTTATTTAGGGGTATGAAAATGAAGGTTTTGAAATGATTGTGGAGGTATACTAGAAAAACTGTAAATTATCCAAAAAACTAATTTATGTGGGATAAAATCTGGTTCAGCTTTCCTATTCAACTGTTCCTGCTTCACCTTCTAAAAAATCTCTCCTTACTCCTAATTTGGGTGGTCTTACTGGTGATCATTCTGGAAGGGATAGGAGTAATGCTTGGGATTCCCTTTTTATTTTTAGATCCTGAATACCTTAATCAGGTTTCATGGATTAGTTTTTTCTTAATGGGAATTGGCTTTGCGATGTTTACAATGGGGTTTCACATGTCCACCTACATCATGGATGGGGGTAAATTCCCCTTCTTAGCAATAGTAAGTAAACCCTTTATACACTATTGCCTCAATAATTCGATCATCCCGCTTGTCTTTTATTTGATTTACATCTATCGGTTTATCAGTTTTCAACTGGAAAATGATCTTACAAATGACTGGGAAGTTTTAAATTACTTTCTTGGGTTTTCGGCAGGCAGTATTATTTCTTACACCGTGATTTTCGGTTATTTTTCCTTGACCAACAAGGACTTCTTTATTCTTTTCGCAGGAAATTTAGATAGGCGACTCCGTAAAGTAAGATTGACAAGAACGAATGTGATTAGCCAGCACAAGGAACTTAAAAACCAAAGCACCAAAATACTTTATTTTGTCAATTTACGATTGGGACTGGAAAAAGTCAGACCAGATATTTCCAGATTTGAAAGCGCAAAACTATTGCGAGTCTTTGATCAAAATCATCTTAATCTTTTTCTAATCCAGGTATTCCTAATCTTAGTGATTCTCTTTTTGGGATTCTTTAAAGAATATCCTATTCTTCAACTTCCAGCAGCAATGAGCGTCACGTTGCTTTTGGCAATTCTAGTGATGATTGCTGGTGCAGTTAGTTTTTGGTTGAGAAGGTGGGCTACGGTTGCCGTTGTTATTTTTGTCTTTTTAATCAATTATTTCTCTAATTTCAATTTTCTAAATCGTCCTCATGAAGCTTTTGGGATGGATTATGCAGTTCCTCCTGTGGCATATACCCTTTCTCATCTCGACTCCTTACTTCATAAGGATACGGTAGCCAAAGACGAGAGTCAAATTCTTCAAATTTTAGAAAATTGGAAGGCTAAATTCCCTGTTGAGACCAAACCAACATTGGTAATCATGGCCTCTAGTGGTGGCGGTCAGCGGGCTGCCTTGTGGACTGTGAAGGTCATGCAAAGTATCTATGAAATAAATTCAGGGGAAATATGGAAGCATACCGAACTCCTGACTGGAGCTTCAGGTGGAGTATTAGGGGCTGCCTTTTTTCGAGAGATTTATCTTCGATCCTTAAAAGATCCGGCAGTTAACCCCCTAGACGGAAAGTACCTAGATCAAATCTCTGCTGATAACCTCAATCCAATTATTTTTAGCCTTTTGGTCAATGACCTATTGATCCGAAATCAACATTATGAATATGGTGGTCGATCTTATCTAAAAGATAGAGGTTATGCTTTCGAAAATCAACTCAATATAAATACTGAAGGGATTTTAGATAAGCCGCTTATTGCCTACCAGATCCCTGAATCGAAAGGTGAAATCCCACTGCTTCCAGTGACAGCTTTAATCACCAATGACGGGAGGAAACTGGTCATCTCTCCGCACTCAATGTCATTTTTTGGGACTTCAGTCCTAGGGAAAACTGGAGTCGCGGAGAAAAAACAAACAGTGGATTTTCTTCGGTTTTTTGCTGCCCATGATGCTAAAAATCTTCGGTTTTTATCGGCTTTACGTATGAGTGCGACTTTTCCTTTCATTACCCCAAATATCCAGCTGCCTTCGGAACCCGTAATGGAGACAATGGATACGGGGCTTTCGGATAATTTCGGGATTCAGGATGGCCTAAGATTTTTATATGTTTTTCAAAAATGGATAGCAGAAAATACTTCTGGTGTTGTCATGATTACTATTCGGGATTCCGAAAAGTCAGTTGAAATCCAACCTACTTTGCCCCCAAAAATTTTCCAACGAATTTTCACTCCATTCAAGAATATTTATTCCAATTGGGATAATATTCAGACAATTCAAAATGAGGTACTATTCAATTATATGGCTGAATCAATGCCTTTCTCCTTAGAAAAGGTGGAATTTGAATATGCTCCTGAAAAGGTGCAGGTAGAAGAATTGACAGAAAGCCAGCAAAATATGCAGCGTGCCTCTCTCAATTGGCGGTTGACGGCAAGAGAAAAGAAGTCTATTTTGAGTAGTATGGCCACGTCTTCGAATCGAATGGCAATTGCAAGGTTGAAAGTGCTTTTTGGAACCCACGTCCTCCAAGATTCTATTCCCTAGTTATCAATAAGAGAATCCCCACTTCTTATAAATGAAATGCATCAACCAAGCCGGGCCGATCATTAAGAATTGGACATCTTTTAAAAAAGAAGGCTTTTTCCCTTCAATTTTATGACCATAAAATTGAATAATCCAAGCAATAATAAAGATTCCCAAGCTAATCGCCCATAGGTAGCCTGGAAAAGTTAAGTCTAGAAAATTCGCTAATGCAAGACAAAGGGCAGAAAAGAATAGCATTCCTAAGGTCAATGGACCGGAAAGCGATACATAATACATTAAGACAAAAACCAGCACTACGGTTGCCCAATTGGCGAAGTTTTCCAGAAATGGCAATAATTCTGGGAGGGGCCCAACAGGAATACTGAATACCAAGCCGACTACACTAAAAAAAATTGCAGGGACACAAAACCAGTGAATAAGCTTATTAGTGGCATTTTGATGACTTTGTCCATATTCATTGAGGAGGCTATCTATTTTTCTCATGGCATTTTGGGATTATATCAATTAGATTTATGAAAATACTAAAACTAGTCTTAAATCTATTTAATTGAGAAGGAATGTTAAGTTATTGGGAAACAAAACACTTTTTTGATTACGATCTCGTCGTGGTGGGTTCGGGCTTTGTGGGTCTATCAACTGCAATTCATTTTAAGAAGAAGAACCCTAAAGCAAGTGTGCTTGTGCTCGAACGAGGTATATTTCCGACGGGAGCAAGTACAAAAAATGCGGGTTTCGCTTGCTTTGGAAGTTTGACAGAGATTTTGGATGATTTCTGGCAGATGACTCAGGAAGAAGTTGTCAAGCTAGTCGAGCGAAGATATCAAGGCATTACTGCTATTCGGGATAAATTTGGAGATAAAGCGTTAGCATACCGTCATTCCTATGGATATGAATTGTTAGAGAAGGAACAAACCTCGGCTTTGGATCAAATGTCCGATATCAACAAATTGTTGAAACCTATTTTTAAGAAAGATGTCTTCTCTCATGTTAAAAAAAAGGAAAGGTTCGGCTTTTCTGATTCTATTCAAACGATTGTAAAAAATGGGTTTGAGGGAGAATTAGACCCTGGGAAATATATGAATGAGCTTTGGGGGTTAACCCAAAAGTCGGGTATCCGGATTTTGACAGGGGTATCAGTTGTGGAAATCAATAAAGATGATGGGATCGTAATAGCTGAGGATGCGGCAGGGGAGGGAGTCTATGAGTTTAAAGCGAATCAAGTTGCAATTTGTACCAATGCCTTTACTCAAAAACTATGGAAAGAATCTGAAATCGAACCTGGTCGCGGTTTGATCTTATTGAGTGAACCGCTTAATTTTAAAATTCCTTGGAAAGGGAGTTTTCATTTGGACAAAGGCTACGTATATTTTAGAGAACTCGATGGTCGACTCCTGTTGGGAGGTGCAAGAAATATGGATAAGGGCGAAGAGAATAGCACTAATTTCTCGGTCAACCCAAAGATTAAAGCTCACTTACAGCAATTGGCGACAAATGTCATTTTCCCTGGGAAGGAGTTCAATTGGGAAACCGAGTGGACTGGAATAATGGCATTTGGAAATAAGAAATCGCCTTTAATACAAAAAGTAGGTAAAAAAGCAGCGGCAGCTGTTAGACTTGGAGGAATGGGAGTCGCTATAGGTTGGCAGGTAGGTAAGGAGTTGGCTTCACTTTTATCCTCGGACTAATTGGTAATTTTTGTTTAGATTCAACGATTAAAATCACCCAAATACGATTAATGCAAGGATTAACACGTACTCCAAAGGTTTTAGACGCTCTAATACCACTAGTTTTTTTAATTGTTTTATTAATATTAAACATTAAGGTATTTGGAACTGACGGACTTTCAGGTTCCAACCAAATTGTATTGATTCTTTCTTCTGCTGTGGCAGCTATTGTGGCGATTTTCCGGCTTGGCTTTCATTGGGAAACTCTCCAAGACGGAATTATAAAGAGTATCAGTTCAGCAATGTCAAGCATCTTGATTTTGTTTTTGATTGGTGCTTTAGCGGGAACTTGGATGATCAGCGGCATCGTACCCGCTATGATTTATTATGGACTTCAGGTCCTGAATCCAACGATATTTCTATTTGCAGCGTGTTTTGTAAGTGGTATAGTCTCTATCTCTACAGGAAGTAGCTGGACTACCGTAGCTACAGTTGGGGTAGCTTTGCTTGGCATTGGTAAAGCATTAGGGTTTGAGGAAGGTATCATTGCTGGCGCTATTATATCAGGAGCCTACTTTGGAGATAAAATGTCTCCGCTTTCAGATACGACTAATTTGGCTCCAGCGATGGCGGGTACAGACTTGTTTACTCACATTCGCTATATGGCAAAAACAACTATTCCTTCGATTACAATCACGATGATTTTGTTTGTTATTATCGGATTTAACTACGAGACGAGTGGAAGCGTGGACGATGTCAAGTCAATCTCTTCGGTGATTTTAGAGCGATTTAATATTACCGGATGGGTATTTATTGTCCCATTAGTAGTACTCGTGCTAATTATAAAAAAGGTTGCGGCTATTCCAGCATTGCTTGCAGGGACTTTATTAGGCGGGGTATTTGCTTTAATTTTTCAACCAGATATTATTCGTCTGATTGCAGGAGAAGGAGGCTCATTTAGCTACCAAGCATTCAAGGCAGTAATGATGTCATTATACGGGGAAGTGAGTGTTGTGACGTCCAATGATATTGTAAACGAACTCTTAGTGACTCGTGGAATGTCAGGAATGCTAAATACCATTTGGTTGATCATCTGCGCAATGGTCTTTGGTGGGATTATGGAAGTTAGCGGAATGCTTGAGGTTTTGGCGCAAGCGGTTATTCGTAAGGTTCATAGTGTCGGGTCTTTGATCGCTTCTACTGCCGCCACCTGTGTGTTTTTCAATGTCACTACCTCAGATCAATATTTGGCCATTTTGGTTCCGGGAAGAATGTATGCCGATGTCTATAGAAAGCGAGGGCTAAAGCCTGAAAACTTAAGTCGGACGCTAGAGGACTCGGGGACTGTTACTTCGGTCCTTGTACCTTGGAATACTTGTGGAGCCACTCAAGCTTCAGTATTGGGTGTAGCCACATTGGTTTATGCGCCTTTTTGTTTTTTCAATATTATTAGTCCTATTATGACGATTCTTTTTGGTTATTTGAAAATTGGAATTCGGTATTATGAGGAGGGTGAATTAGAAGATGAATTATGATTCCATTAAAAATTTCAAAGGAAGAAATCAATCAACTTGCCCTTGGCCAGTTCGAAGGAGAGATTTTCTTAATCGAAGACTTAGATGATGTAGAGGAAGTGGCTGATTTCTTGTCTCAGCATCCTATTATAGGATTTGATACAGAGACGAAGCCTGCTTTCAAAAAAGGGGTGATCAACCAGGTTTCTTTACTTCAATTATCAACTTCATCTCAGGCATTTTTATTTCGAACTCATAAGACAGGTTTTCCGGATTTGATTCGGAACGTCTTAGAAAAGGAGCATATTATCAAAGTGGGAGCTGCAGTGCATGATGATATCAAAGGGCTTGCAAAACTTACTGACTCTTTCTACCCCAATTCATTTTTTGATCTGAATGATGAATTGAAAAAGGTTGGGTTTGAAAATGTAGGAGTTCGGAATCTCTGTGGCATGGTATTGAATATGCGGATTTCAAAATCTGAGCAAGTATCTAATTGGGAAGCAGAAAATCTCACTCAAAAGCAGCAACGCTACGCGGCAACTGACGCTTGGGCTTGCCTAGAAATTTATAAGAAATTGAAAACAGAGGGTTATCTGGATTCGCTTTTTTAGTCTAAAATAATCAGGGATAAAATATCTTTTAATGAGTCTTTGATTTGATCCTCAAGTCTAAGTCTTACCTCTAGAATCATCTTGCAGTCCAAACTCATTTCTTGATTTAAAATAATGAGATCGAATGCCTTTACCAGTTTCATGACTTCATTCAAGTCGGCATAAGGAAAATGGATCTTTATTTTTGTAGTGATTAATTGTTCGATGATCTCATTTTCTTCAATCGCCAAAGCCGCCGAAGTTTTATACGCATTGATCAATCCACTGATTCCAAGCTTTGTCCCTCCAAAATATCTAACTACTACAATTAATACATTGGTTAATTGATGTGACCTGATTTGACCCAAGATGGGATCACCTGCGCTATGATTTGGTTCGCCATCATCATTCGCACGATAATTCATTCCATCTGTCCCTAGATTCCAAGCATAGCAATGATGTCTAGCATCAAAGTGTTTTTTGCGTAAATCTTTCAAGTGACTTTTGATTTCCTCCTCAATTATTACAGGGAAGGAATAATAGAAAAATTTGCTGCTCCTATCTTTGAAAAGCCCCGTGCTTTCATTTGCTAAGGTTAAAAAAGTGTCTTCAGAAGGTGAATCTAAGCTATGGGAACTACTCATTGGGAAAATTACATCGGACTCGAAGTTAGAAAATTAACTTTTGATTAACCTTTATTCCTTTCATTTGTCTTAATTTTAAAGTGAACAAGATCAAAAATGGAAAAATCAATCATCCTTCAATCTCCCTATTTACTTAAACTCCCTGGAGAGAAAAACGAAAGGGGATCTTTGAATTTCTGGGAGAATACGACGCTTTTTCCGCAGGGAATTCAGCGTTGTTTTTGGATTACCAAAGTTGATGGAGAAGCCAGCAGAGGAAATCATGCCCATTGGCAGGAATCTCAGGTCTTGGTGGCATTAAGTGGAAATGCCACCGTAACAGTTGAATCTGCTGCCGGAGAAGTCTTTACATTTACCTTAAATTCTCCTGCTTTGGGCCTATTTGTTCCTCCATTACATTGGGTGAGCGTAAGTTTTTCTCCGGAAACAGTGCTCCTTGGAATGTCTGATTTAGAATTTTCAGAAGAAGATTATATACGAGATAAAAAATACTTTGAAAGCCTTAAAGAACGATACTCCTGATTCCTTGAGGTTTAAAGCCTTCGAATCCAGCCAACTTGATAAAGATTATTTTTTAGCAAATATTCCTGTAAATGGATTACAATACGTGCACTTTGAGGATCAGAAAAAGGGGAAAGTCAAAATCTGGATTACAGTAGCGATTACTCTTGATCAGCATGGGGTCTCCCTTCCTAGTTCGCCTTTTGGAGGTTTTTGGTGTGAAAAAGGCTTGAATTCTACAGCTTTGGAAACATTTATAGATTTGGTCACTGAATATTTGAAAGCTAAGGGAGTCAAAAGCTTGACTATTGTGCAGGCCCCCAAGAATTACGAGCCTTATTCAGATTTAGTGAATTACCTTTTATTCAAATTGGGTTGGAATCTGAAGAATGTACTCAGCCATCAGTTTTATACAGGTTCAAAAAGGATTGAAAAATACCTTTTGGCCGAGGGCCCGAGAATTCGTGAAAAGTTGAAGGCTTCTGGTTTGAAGACGAGTCATCATTCTATCTCAAACTTTGAATTTCTTAAAAAGATTAAAGTTTGGAACAGTGAAAAGGGTTATAAGTCTTCAATTAATGAAGATTACTTGGTTCAACAGGTGTCCCGATATCCAGAACGTTATTTTTTACTAAAATTGGAAAAGGGGGATCAGGTACTAGGTTTCGTTTTGGCAGTTTTATTAACTACAAATTCAATTTATTACTTTCTTTCTGGACTGGACTCTAGAAAGGAAAGTAAGGGAGGAGGGGATTTTCTGTTATTCGAACTTTTTTCACTTGCAAGGGAGCAGAAAGTTGATTTTATTGATTTAGGATCATCAGATTTGGGAGATCGTGCAAATCTTAGCCTTATGTTTTTCAAAGCAAGATTTTCAAATGATATCTCCAATAAAATGAGCTGGATTAAGGAATTTTAAAAATGAAGATCGCCGATCGAGTTACGATTATTTGTATTACCTATAACCATGAAAAATGGATTGAGGAGACGCTTGAGAGTGTCAAATTACAAGATTATTATTCCAAAGAGCTTATCATTATCGATAATGGAAGCACGGATCAGACTCCAGAAATCATCCGACGCTGGGTAAGTCAACGATCAGGAACGATGTCTGTTCAGACAATTTTCATGGAAAAGGAAATGCCGTATTGTGGGCTTTTCAACCAATATTTAGGTACAATTTCCAGTCAGTATGTGGTTGATTTGTCAGGGGATGACGTGCTTTATCCCGATCATTTATCACTTTCTATTGATCAGCTTCGGAAAGCTCCATATGCAGCATTCGTATATTCTGATGCCTATATATTTACTACGGATGGAGAAATAAAAACTTTTTACAAACGTAATTCTTACGGTGACCTAAAAGAGGAGATTCTACAGGGTGAACTCTATGAGACACTCATTGAGCACAACTACATTTGCTCTCCTACCATTGTATTCAATGCAAAAGTTTTGGAAAAGGAGGGCGGTTATGATTCTGGCCTATATTATGAGGATTTTGATGTCCAATTAAGGCTAGCAAGAAAACACCCAGTCGTATTTTCAGATCATATTGGTGTATTGAAGCGACAGCATTCTAAGTCATTGTCCTCAGGTCAATATCAGCGATACAAGTCTAAGATGCTTCCAAGTACATTGGCTGTTTGTGCAAAGGTTAAAGCCATGAACATCCATCCTGAGGAAGACAAGGCATTAGGGAAGAGAATTCTCTATGAATTGAAGCATGCGCTT
>JAFMBQ010000529.1 GCA_017858365.1 Algoriphagus sp.
TTCTTTGTCATCTATTTGTAAAATTAGCAGACACACTTAACTGAACACTCTCGATCATTTTTATATTTCAAAAGAAATTATGGAAACAAAATGTGGAGAAAGAACTACTCAATCTGCCCTATTCCCCCTCTACCTCTACCCAGATTCCGTTTCCCAGCTTTCTTTAGATTCTAACTCCACCAGAACTCCCAACCTAGATCCAAAGATCATAGCAGAAATCGCCAAGGGATTAGGGATGACTTTTGTGCCTGAGAAGGTGGAGGACGGGGAAGTTTGCTTTGCGGGCAGTGGAGAAATTACCCCAGCCTATAGACAAAGCTTTGCGCCGATAGATTTGCTGGATTACATCTATGCGGTATTGCACTCGCCAAGCTATAGAGAGACTTATAAGGAGTTTTTGAAGATAGATTTCCCTCGTGTTCCTTATCCTACCGATGTGGAGGAGTTCTGGAGACTAGTCGCCCTAGGCGGAGAACTCCGATCCCTGCACCTGATGGAAAGCCCAAGTTTGAATGCCTACATCACCGAATATCCTGTAGGTGGTGAAAATGAAGTGGAGAAACCAAGGTTTGTAGAAGACGAAAACCTGACAGGTCTTGAAGACCTGTCAGGTTTGCCTACTTCCGGCCGAGTCTACATCAACGAAACCCAATACTTCGACCAGGTCCCCGCCCTCGCCTGGAACTTCTACATAGGTGGCTACCAACCCGCCCAAAAATGGCTCAAAGACCGCAAAGCCCGAACCCTAGATTTCCAAGATATTCTGCATTATCAGAAGATCATCAAGGCATTGGTGGAGACTGAGAGGGTGATGAGGGAGATTGATGGGGAAGGGATATGAAAGGAGGGGAAGGATGTTGACAAAAATAGGTCAATTCCTGTGGGATAAAATTCTCACATTACTCACAATAGCAGGTATAGGAATAGTTGCCTATTGTTGGCTTTTTGAATATTCTTTACCAGAAGGCAAGGAATACGAGGCTATAATTGCTGGACTAGTTTTGTATTTTGGCATTCTTTATAATATAATGACATATAAAATTTCTGCTGATAAATTTTCAAAAGAGCTATTCAATGAGTTTAATGAAAGGTTTGATAAAATGAATGAGAATTTAAATAGAATAATTAAAGAGGAATTTTTTTATTTTGCACATTCTAACTTTACTATTGATGATGTAGTAATTGACTACATGAATCTCTGTGCTGAAGAATACTATTGGTATAGAAAAGGAAGGGTTGATTATTTAGTTTGGGATTCTTGGAAAAAAGGAATGATTTATTATTTAAAAAACCCCTCTTTCATGTCTGTTGTGGAAGATCAAAGAAAAGAAAAAGATTCATATTATGGGTTGTATGATGAGCTCGGTCTATAGTATATATTAGAGTAAAAAAAAAACTGAATGAGAAACGTTAAAAATATAATTGATTTTACGGCTGGAGCATTAACGATATTTAATTTTGTTATAGCCATTCCTTCTGTTTTTGAAAATATCGATGGATTCCATATTTTTCAAATTACTGAAAATAATTTCACTCTAAAACTAGGCTTTATTATGATCCTAGAATTGGGTTTTGGATATATTTTAACTAGTTTATTGATAGGTAGCGACAATTTATCAAATAGCTTAGCATCTCATGCTTCAGGTGTTTTGATTATCTTGGTTTCCGCATGGCTTACATTTTTTAACATTACAGAAATCTTATATTTCGAAACCTGTATCGTAAGCTTTTGGGGTCTATTTTCCTTTGTTTTACTTTCATTAATTGTTCAATGTTTTTTAATACTTACTGCCTCCGGCGGCATGAATTGGACAGGAAATAAAGTTTTCTGGATGGTGTTTTTGGTTTTTTTTGAAATTACTTACTTTGTTGTCTATGTTTTAAATTACCCTCCTTGTCAATAAGTACATTTTATAAAATTTTAAATGCCTATATATGAGTAGAACTTACTTAGCACTAAACATAGATTGCACTTAGCTTTTCTATTATTTGGAATTTATAATTCCTTTTCCTAGAGGTTCAACCCCTTCGGGGTTGGCATTTCCTATCATGATTTATCTGTCCACGGGTTGCACCCGCGGTTATTGAAAAGTTCGATCCCTTCGGGGTCTTCGATTTGAAGGTTGGCAGATCAAAAGATTTGTTGATTACTTATTTAAAAGAACGACCACGAAGTGGTCAAATCTCTCAATAGCCATGGGTGCAACCCATGGTAATCTAGTTCCTCCATTGAACCCCACGACCCAGAATGGGTCGAACTTTTTTCTTTCGCCCCCTAAAAACAACCTTGCTATCCCTTTTGCCTCCAGCTAAAGCAAGAGGCAACGCTGCCAACATCACCCTTTCATGGTTACCCTGTTCAATCATTATTTCACGATTCCACGGGTTGCACCCGCGGTTATTGAAAAGTTCGATCCCTTCGGGATCTTCGATTTGATGATTGTAAAATCTAATACTTATTAAATCAATAGAACGACCACGAAGTGGTCAAATCTCTCAATAGCCATGGGTGCAACCCATGGTAATCTAGTTCCTCCATTGAACCCCACGACCCCGAAGGTGGTCGAACTTTTTTCTTTCGCTCTATTGCCAAAACCACACAAATTCTCGAAATTCCTACATATTATTTTTACAATAACTCCAGTTTTTTATGAGCACTTACACTCAACTTATTTACCACATCGTTTTTTCTACCAAGCATCGAGAACCCACGCTCATCAAAGACCATAGACGCCGACTTTTTGCCTACATCCACCAACTCCTCACCAATAAAAAATGTTATCTCTATCGGATCAATGGCGTGGAAGATCATCTCCATATTTTAACCCATATCCATCCGACAATTGCGCTTGCCTCTTTGATCAAGGACATCAAGCTAGCGTGTGATGACTTGATCAAGCAAGAGGAGATTTTTCCTGATTTCCAAGGTTGGCAGGATGGCTATGGTGCCTTTTCTGAAACAATTAAAGCCAAGGAAAGACTAATAAATTACATCAAAAATCAGGAGGAGCATCATCGAAAGGTTACATTTTTGGATGAATACAAAACTTTATTGAATGAATATGAAATTGAGTTTGACCCGAAGTATCTTTTATAAGTTCGACCTATGACAAGTTCAATCCCTTAGGGGTTGCCATATCACATAATGATATCGATATCCACGGGTTACACCCGCGGTTATTGAAAAGGTTGACCACTCCGTGGTCGTAAGAAGAATGAGCTCATGGCTCTTATGGAAATGATCCTGAAAGGATCAAAACCATTAATAGCCATGGGTGCCCCCGATATTCTTATGGATCAGGCAAGGGTTATTTGATAATTTTTCTCATTAATTC
>JAFMBQ010000530.1 GCA_017858365.1 Algoriphagus sp.
AAGGGTCTGTTTATTTTTTGTTTTACTCGGAAATCACTGAAGGGTTTGCCTGTGCCTCGATATACTTCTAGCGCACGCATCAATCGTTGTGGGTTTTGCTGATCCACCAGTTCAAAATATACTGGATCACACTGTTTGACTTCTTCCTGCAAAAATGTGAGTCCTTTTAATTCGTATTCAGCTATAATTTCCCGACGAATTTGAGGATCAAGCTCCGGCATTTCATCCAGTCCATCCGTAACCGCAGCCGCAAATAAGCCTGAACCTCCGGTCATTATCACTACTCGGTTTTGAGCAAAAAGCTTCTCCAGGAGTTCAATTGCTTCTTTTTCAAATTGTTTGACATCGTAATCTTCTTCGATAGATCGAGAGTTGATGAAATAGTGGGGAGCTTCAGCTAATTCCCTTGGACTTGGTTTTGCTGTTCCCAGATTCATCTCTCGGTAGAACTGTCTGCTATCGCAGGAAACAATACCTGTCTGGTAGCGGTTAGCTAAATTCAAACAAAGGGAAGTTTTACCTACTGCTGTAGGTCCTACGACGAGGATCAAAAACTTTTGTGTTCCCAAGGATTTTTTATCTAATTTATATCTTCAAAGGATAAAAGTAAAGAAATGAAAAGCAAAAAGGTTTTGATTGTGGAGGACAATGATTTAAACCGAAAGCTATTCGAAAATCTAATAGGCCAATTATACAACTTCCAAAGTGCCGTCAACGGGCTCGAAGCTATTGATTATCTGACCAAAGAGCATTTTGATCTAATTCTAATGGATATTCAAATGCCTAGGATGGATGGAATCTCTGCTTTGAAAAGAATCCAACATAACGAGTTAACAGAAAGTCCTGTTATTGCAGTTACCGCATTTGCTGAAGAAACTGATCGAATAAGTTTTTTGAAAATGGGCTTTTCTGATTTTATCACCAAACCGATCAGGCCAAAAGAGTTTTTAGAATCCATCGCATCCCACCTCAGTAGAAGTAAAAAGAGCAGTGAGGACTTAGCTCAAACTTCTCTTACTGCATCTATACTAGATAAATCTGTCATTTTCCAGCTGATGAAATATAATTCTCAGGAGACTATTAAAGCTGTGATTAGAGACTTCTTATTAGACACTTCAAGCTTAGTGAAAAAGCTTGAAATTGCCCTTGCAGAAAAAAATGAACAAGATTTACTAGAAAATCTTCATATCTTAAAAGGCAATTCCGGCACTTTAGGAGCCAATTCTATTTACCTAATCGCCAAGGACACTGAGACTTTTATAAGAGCTGATAATTGGACTCTGGTGGAAGAGGGAATTGCAAAATTAAATCGTGAAAAATCAATTTTTGAAACCTACATCTCCAAAGAATTTATTTTTAAATTATGAGTAAAGACAAAAAAATATTGGTTGGCGAAGACAGCTCCATCATCATCAACCTGACCAAGAGTGTGTTGGCATTTGAAAACTATTCGATGAAAGCCGCTCGAAATGGTAAGCAAGTACTGGAGTTTCTTGAAAAAGAGGATTTTGACTTGATTCTGATGGATTTAAACATGCCTATTTTGGATGGGGTAGAATGTACCAAACAAATCCGTGCTTTGTCTGATCCTGTCAAATCTAAACTTCCAATTATTGCTATTTCTGGAAACATCAATAACTATTCAATGGATGAATTCCGGAAAATTGGTTTTAATGAATTCCTCCAAAAACCCCTTGATTTTGACAAGTTGCTTGCCACTGTCAAGAAATACCTCAGCTAATCCATGGCGATAAAGTACACTAAGCATTTCCTTGATAAACTTGAAAACCTTTTTACCGAAACAGAATTCATGCTTCGGTACGAAAAAGGGAACTTCAAATCTGGGTATTGTGTATTGAATGAAAGTAAAATCGTCATCGTGAACAAATATTTCCCATTGGAAGGAAAAATAAATGCCTTGGTCGACATCTTGATTGAGTTAAATTTTAACCCGCAGGATTTCATGAATAAGTCTAATCAAGATTTTTTGACAGAAATTCGCCAAACCCACCTTAAATTTTGAAAGTCACCTTACTCGGTACAGGCACTTCTCAGGGCGTACCCGTGATTGGTTGCGATTGCGAAGTCTGTACTTCTCTGGATTTTAGAGACAAGCGATTCCGCGCCTCCATTCATATTGAAGTAGATGGATTAAGTCTAGTTGTAGATACAGGACCTGACTTCCGAATGCAAATGCTTCGAGCGGGTATCAAAAAACTAGATGCCGTCTTGATGACTCATGAGCACAAAGATCATACTGCCGGCCTAGATGATATTCGACCATTTAACTTTCTTCAGAAAAAAGACATGCCTGTTTTTGGTAAGCCGAATGTTCTTGAACAAATCAAGCGAGAATTTGCATACATCTTCTCTGGTAATCGCTACCCTGGAATCCCTCAAGTGGAAGCAGTGGAAATAGACGATTCTGGATTTGTTATAGAAGGAGTTCAAATCACTCCTATCCCTGTGATGCATTACAAGCTTCCTGTGCTTGGATTCCGGATTAAAGACTTCACTTACATCACTGATGCAAATTATATCTCTGAGGAATCACTTGCTTTGATCGAAGGTACTGATACTTTAGTCTTAAATGCTTTGCAAATAGAAGCACATATTTCCCACTTCACCTTAGCGGAAGCTGTAGACATGGCGAAAAAGATCGGCGCTCGGAAAACCTATTTCACCCATATTTCTCACCGGCTCGGTCTTCACTCAAAAGTGGAAAGTGAGCTTCCGGAAGGAATTTCACTTGGCTATGATAATCAAGTAATCATTTTGCCCTGATGCATCTGAATTACCATTTCCTTCGGTACCTCTGCCCTGCATTAAAATCAATGTTTGAGGGAAAAGAAATTTTCGCCTGTTTTTCTCAAACTAAAAATGAGATGATTTTAGAGGCTGTGGGCAAAAATGAAACCAAGTTCCTCAAAGCACAATTAAACCCACCACAGTTATTCTTATCCTTTCCAGATGATTTCAAGCGTGCTAAGCAGCATAGCATGAATTATTTCAAAGAACTGATCGGTGATCGAATTACCGATTGCCAAGTGCTCCCTTTTGAGCGAGCTTTCTATTTCAAAATGGACTCTGGAAGACTGCTACTTTTCAAACTTCATGGGAACCGAAGTAATATTTTGCTCTATGAGGCTAACTCCTTAATTCCTTCCAAAGTATTCCGGAATGAGCTGATTGAGGACAAAACACTTGATTGGACTACATTGGGAAAAGAACTAGACCTCAGTCTTGAGGAGTTTGAGCGATTGGATGGCAACGCTTCCCAATTCCTCCCAACACTTGGCATTAAGCCCAGAAATTGGCTTAAATCAAATGG
>JAFMBQ010000531.1 GCA_017858365.1 Algoriphagus sp.
GGCGGCCTGGATTGCATGGAAATGAATTCTTTATACCCATCGATAAACCACCAGTCAGGCTCACTATGAAACAACAGCGGGAGCATTTTTACTTCCGGTCTCTCATATACACCAGGCGACACTTCATTAATATACAAGGTATTAAACATCTGAAAGAAAGAAGACGCACCCATAACCTGAAAAAACATAAATGGTATGCATAAAATTACAAAACCTATTATTTGGCGTCTCAATAATCCCGGCGAATGATTGAAAAATTGGTTGCCGATAAATACATAAACAATAGATGTGAAAATTAAATACACGATATAGAATTGTTCAAAACCGATGAGGGATATTACCCGAAAAAGAATTGACAAGATGAGGCAGAATAGCTTCAAAATCCTTAAAGGTGATTTATCAGTGAAAAATAAAAAAGCAATATTCAAAATTATCAACCAATTTATGACCTGACTAATTAGTCCTAAGGCAGGATAGGTTAGTTGATTTCCAAATAACATATTAAGCCATATTAATGGAAGTAAAAAAGAATAGTTGAGGTCTGACCTTTTCACACTAATTTTCGATTTTGAAAACAGGCTTTTCTATAGTGGGCAATATAATAATCTTGGAAGAATTATGACCAAAAGGTGATTTTATACAGGAAGTATGGAAATACCTTAAAGAGCGAAGATATTCTCCACCTTTCATGCATACTATTTCAAATTCAAAATCCATCCCAGCCTTCAATTTCTTTATATACTTACGATATTTATTTCCAAATAAACGGGGTGCAAACCGGAGTAATAAATCATAACTCTCCATAATTATTGATAGAGGCGCTCCCCCACTTGGAGAGATAAATGCGAGGTTTTCATATAGAAGTCCAATTTTTGTGTGATTTGTACATTTGAAAAACAATTTCCAATCCACTAAGCGTTTGTATTGAGCATTATAACCATTAACGTCCTTCATTAATTGCGTATTGCAGATTAAAGTGGTTCCAGGTGCCGAATAAACGCCCCATTAGCAATCTTCTGTGGTAATTTCTGTGTAAGGCCTATTTTTTACTTCTACTCCCCTAGTACCTTGATAACCTACACCGAAACCGGTCACTGATACCTCCAGAACATTTAATTTCATATACCGAATTTGATGTTCAAGCTTGGTATCATTCCAAACATCATCACTATCCAAAAAAGCGATATAGTTCCCGGAAGCTTTGTCAATTCCGGTATTACGGCTAGCGGACGCCCCGGAATTAATGGCATTTCTTAGATAAATGATTTGATCCTCATATTTTTTTATTAATGGGATGTATCATCACTAGAACTGTTATCAACAATGATAATCTCATGAGCTGGAATAGTTTGCTTAAAAACGGATTCAAGAGCCCTCTGAAGATCTGCAGACCTACTATAGGTAGGTATTATTACCGTTATTTTAGCATCGCTGAGCATTTATCGTGGAATATGAAGCTAACTTAAGTTAACGATCTAAAAAAATTAACAAAATAATAAAAATAAAGTCTTAAAACACTAGTATTTGAGTAGTATGAAAGTAGTTGCCGTCTTGCATTAAAATCTGCCAACAAGTTTTTCACTTTCATTTTGAGTAATTGTTGTGGTGGGTCTCCCACCCAAACCACCGCTCTATTATCGAAAAACATCCTCACACCTTTCTGCTTCAAATGATAAGAATGATAAAGATCTTCACAAAAGGCTTTCCCTTTAAAAGGGTAGAAATCGTCCGTTATAATGTTTTCTCTTCTATGTAAAATACAGCCACCCGGAAGCCATTGCGATTCTGTAAGATCTTCTAAAAAAAATGAAGGATCTACTCCAATATTTGTTCCAGCCAAAGTTATAGTGCCGCTTTTATAACCCTTATTGCCATTCAACAGATAATAATAAAGCCTAAATATTGTCGATTCAGTTGGCTGCTTATAAAAAGATTGGCCCGTACTTAAAACCATTAGTGAAGGCGCAATACATGAATTTTCGGGAAGAGAATTCAAGTTCTGGAGCATTATTTCGATACAATCTGGCTCAATAATCAGATCGTCATCAAACTGCATAATGTAAGTACCCTTCGCCTTAGTGAAACCATACGCCCGTTGTCTGACTTGCCCTCTGAAGGGAGTCTTAAGAATACTCACATTCGAGTTCGCAAAGTTGGGAACAGCGTGTGCGTTTTCCTCTGGAACACACAAAAGTACCTCGTCAGGCACAATTGTACCTTCGTTAATGCTTTTTACAGTATCATAAAGTATTTGCCCTCCTAAAGTTGCGATAACAACAGATAGTTTTCCATTCATGGTCTGTTGATCCTTATGCGATACGTTCTATCCAGAAAGAACTCATCTGCTGATTAGAATCATCCGGTGAGAAGAAAGGGAATTTTTGTGATAGTAATTCGGGATACTTGATTTGCATATATTTTGAAGCCCAAATTATTTTGAAAGCTTTATTAAACAGCATAAATGTATGAACCATATAAGACTCATTCCAGAAAATATGATTATTCTCTACCCAGCTCTTTGGATAATCCCCTGGAATCATAATGTCATGCCAGTGGATTATTGAGCCAACCTTCATTGAAGGTACAATTTCAAGCATCTCATAATTGACATCGGAGTCAATTTTTGAAACATGGCTGGAGTCAATAAAAAGTATATCAGCATTCTGAAAAACTGAAAGTGGAATTTCCTGAACTTTATTAACTTTTAAAGAAAAATTGTCTGATTCAAGTTCCCTTAAATATTGTTTAGGGTAAGGCTCTACCGCAATAAATTTATAATGATGTCCCTCAGCCTGGTTGGCCTGCAAAGCGTTGAGACTAATTTTTGTAGACTCTCCAGAACCAATTTCAATGAATAATTTTGGTTTTTTATTTCTGATCATTGAATATAAGATGTAGGCATCCATTTTCGACAGACCAATATTTTCTGAGGGACTGAATTCGCTCGCATATTTTGCCTCTACATCATCAACAAAATTGGTTTGTGAAGTTTCCTGAAAATCCAGACCGACACAATCGTTGATCTTATCGTAAGAAGAAGGATCAATATCACTAAGCTGGGGTATAGGCGAATAAAAGTGGACAGGAGTAATATGGACTTTTAATGCTCGCTCTGCGAATTTAAATAATTGACTCTTTAAAGTACTTTTCAAGGACATATAAATTTAGTTTAGTTGTGCTCTATTGACACTATTTGGGCCAAGGAATTAACATCGAAATTCGTGTAGTAAGCTTCGCAATACTTCAGCAAGTCAATCCTTTCACTTAGGTTCTATTTAACAAAATTCGAAATATTTTCTATAAAATATTTAAAATCTGCCTGGGTTTTTAA
>JAFMBQ010000532.1 GCA_017858365.1 Algoriphagus sp.
TACCACAGGTATTAAGGGAGCACAAGTGAAGGATGCCATTGATTTGAAGCGAATGATGATCACCGTTGTGGTGGCCTTAATTCCAGCTTTGCTTTTCGGTATTTACAATACAGGTCATCAGCACTTATTAGCTACTGGTGGTACTGCGGGTCTTTGGGACAACTTTGGAGATAAGCTCACGACAGGTTTGGTCTTGGTTCTTCCTATCGTTATAGTAGCCTATGCTGCTGGAGGTATGGTTGAAGCAGTTTTCGCAGTGATCAGAAAGCACCCAATCAACGAAGGATTCTTGGTTACAGGAATGTTAATTCCTCTAGTAGTACCAGCGACTACTCCACTTTGGCAAGTTGCTTTAGCTACTGTATTTGCTGTAGTGATTGCTAAGGAAGTCTTTGGTGGAACAGGAATGAACATTCTTAATGTGGCCATGACTGCTAGAGCATTTTTGTATTTTGCTTATCCTGCTCAGATTTCAGGGGATCAAGTTTGGACCTATTTAGGTGATAAAGTAGCCGTAGATGGTTTCTCTGGTGCCACTGCCCTAGCTGTAGCTTATAACGCAGGAGTAGATGGAGTGCCAGTCACAGAAGCACTTTCTACCCATAATTCGGTATTGGGGGCAGACCTATTTAGTTTCTCAAATATGTTTATGGGTTGGATTCCTGGATCAATCGGAGAGACTTCTACGCTTATGGCGCTGGTCGGTGCTTTGATCTTGATCGGAACTGGAGTAGCTAGTTGGAAGATTATCGTCTCAGGTTTTGCTGGAGCATACATTATGGGATTTGTCATGAATCTATTTGCAGTAAATGAATATATGGCAATGCCTCCTGAATACCATTGGGTGATGGGTGGTTTAGCATTTGGTATTGTCTTTATGGCTACCGACCCAGTATCTGCTTCTCAGACTGAAACTGGAAAATGGATTTACGGCTTATTGATTGGTTTCTTGACGGTAATTATCCGTGTGACCAATCCGGCTTATCCAGAAGGAATTATGTTGGCGGTGTTGTTTATGAATGTATTCGCTCCGCTAATCGATTATTACGTAGTTAAGGCAAACAAAACAAGGAGGTTACAACGTGCAACAGTCTAACACTTATATTATTACATTTTCCGTCATTTTGACGGTAGTATTGGGACTTCTTCTATCAGGAACTTCTCAAGTTTTGGGTCCGATGCAGCGAGAAGCAATAGCCCTAGATCAGAAGAAGCAAATCCTTGGCGCAGTAATCTCAGGAGATGAAATTGCAGCGATGACTCCTGAGGAAGTGAACTCTTATTACGGAAGTCATATTGCCTCTACGGTAGTTGACGTTAATGGAAAAGAAATTGCTGATGCCACTGCTGCAGGCGTGGACGTAGGGAAGAATTATAAGAAGCCTGTTGAAGAGCGTCAGTTTCCAGTTTATATCTTCCACGAAGAAGGAGATGTAGCTGCTGTTAAATCCTATGTTTTCCCACTTTATGGTGCTGGTCTTTGGGATGCAATCTGGGGTTTTCTGGCATTGGATACTGATATGAATACCGTGGGTGGAATTACCTTAGCCCATGCAGGAGAGACTCCTGGCCTAGGTGCTCGAATTACCGAGCCAGGTGTTCAAGGAAGATTCGAAGGAAAAGAAATTTTCAACGAATCAGGTGAATTGGTAGCTATCCAAATGCAAAAGGGTGAGGGTAAAGATTACTCTAGCAATCCTCATCAAGTGGATGGCATGTCTGGTGCTACAATCACTGGTAACGGGGTAAATAATATGCTTAAAAATTACTTGGGCTATTACAAAGCTTATATCGAAAGTAAAAAGTCTTCGACAGCAGTAGCTGTACTTTAATTGAACATCAACTCAAGAATATAAAAACATGAGTGCTGAAACTATAGAAAAAACGATCGTACAGAAGCCTGCTGAAGCGCTTCTTTCGAAACGTAGGAGGAAATTAGTATCTGATCCCTTGGTGGATGAAAACCCTATTACTATTCAAGTATTGGGTATTTGTTCTGCTTTGGCAGTGACCACACAGATGAAGCCTACCTTGGTAATGGCTATCTCGGTAATTTTCGTAGTAGTGATGTCCAACTTGGCTATCTCTTTAATGAGAAATACCATCCCAAGTCGAGTTCGAATTATCGTGCAACTCGCAGTAGTTGCTACTTTGGTGACCTTGGTAAGTGAGGTATTGAAGGCTTTTGCATTTGACATGTATAAGGAGCTTTCAGTATTCGTAGGTTTGATTATCACCAATTGTATTGTAATGGGTCGATTGGAGGCTTTTGCCTTGGGTAATAAGCCTTATGATTCAATCCTTGATGGATTTGGATCTGCACTTGGGTATTCTTGGATTATTTTAACAGTTGCGTTCTTCAGAGAACTTTGGGGTTCAGGAGCGGTATTCGGTATTCCGGTATTTGAATATGCGTCTAGCCTTTTCGGACCTGATTTCAAATTAGCGACGAATGGATTGATGGTTTCTCCAGTAGGAGCATTTATTATCTTGGGATTGATTATCTGGGTACAGCGTACCAAGACAGGTTATGTTGAACACTAATTAGAAGCTGAAAAAATGGATTTATTTAATTTAGGTATTCGGTCGATCTTTATCGACAATATGATTTTTGCTTACTTCTTAGGAATGTGTTCTTTCCTTGCCGTATCTAAGAAAGTAAGTACTGCAATCGGTCTTGGTGCTGCTGTGATCTTCGTATTAACCGTGACGGTACCAGTAAACTGGATGTTGAATGAGTATGTATTGAAGGAAGGTGCTCTTTCTTGGGTGAATGGAGAATTAGCTTCTATTGATCTTTCATTCCTTCGATTCATCATGTTTATTGCAATTATTGCAGCGATGGTCCAGCTGGTAGAGATGGTAGTTGAGAAGTTTGCACCAGCACTTTATGGTGCTTTGGGTATCTTCCTCCCTTTGATTGCTGTGAATTGCGCCATTCTTGGTGGATCACTATTCATGGCTCAGCGTGATTATACTTTGGCAGAAGCATCTGTTTATGGCTTTGGATCAGGAACAGGCTTTTTTTTAGCTATCGTTGCATTGGCTGCGATTAGAGAAAAATTAAAATATTCCCACGTTCCTAATGGATTGAAGGGTCTTGGTATCACCATGCTTTTGACGGGTCTAATGGGCTTGGCATTTATGTCTTTTATGGGAATTGATCTTTAAGATTAAGTCTTATCAAATAATATCGGCTCTGGAGAAATTCAGAGCCTTTTATTTTTATGGTTGTTTTTTTTCTTCTTGATTGATTAACTTTTGGAACAGAAAATCCTAAAACCAATTCTATGAAAAAATATTTCGCAGTACTCGCATTCCTTCTTTTTA
>JAFMBQ010000533.1 GCA_017858365.1 Algoriphagus sp.
TTTGTTCAAAAACTGATGTATTGCATTGAAACAATAATCGGATATAAAATCACTGAAGGTGGATTTTAAACCATGGGCAATGTCAAAACCATTACCAATAATGATTAATCGATTAATCTTTTTGTATTTGTCAAAAATATCTGGATTTATAACTGGAGGTTTAAAATACATAGTATTTTAATTTAAGAAAGTACGATTCCACTTAATATTATTATGCATTATAAGTCTATTATTGTTTTTATTTAGCACGGCTAACCAACGCCCCTAAAAAACAGCTTGCATTACTCACAACATTTTCTTTATGATTGGCATTTTTTATCTCGTAATCAATTTTTTCATTTTCATTATTCTTTGAAAATCTTAACATTTCCAATTTGTATTTGGCAAATTGATTGATATCCTCCTGGGTGAGATTGAATTTTGCAAATGTGTTTAAAGTGATCATTCCTGCCGACCTGTTTTCAGATACTTGAGATTGATAATTAAGTCTGAGCTTTAGCAGATTATCATTATTCTCGAATTTTATAAGTAGGTAGTCGTTTTCTTTAAACCTTATATACTCCTTTAAATTATCGGTATCATCCAAAATTCCCCCTGATACTATTATTATACTCTGGAGTTTGAAATAAATGGAGTCATTCTCAAGACCAAATTGACCATGTATAATTGGCTTTCTAGCTTCTGAAGTTATAGGATTAGCCATATTAAATGTCTTAGTCAAAACAACCTGCTTTTTCGTGAATGGGTCTAATTCATCTTTTACCAATTTGCAGTTTTGGCTGATTAAATCTTGATTTGCAATTAAATAGCATATAGCTATTTGTAGGATGGTTAAATATTTCATTTAGAATGAATTGATTTTGTTTAAAGTTAGGTTTAAATTTACAATGCCCAGATAGGTTATGGAAGTTCACCAAGTCGTATTTAAAATTTGCGAAAATCAGATCACCAATTTCCTTTATTGTTTGAAATTTGGTGCACAGCCCAAATTTTCATTATATGGCTGAATATAGGTCCAAAATGCTTTGCCAGCACTACTCAGATAATTACCGGCATAATTTAAACTTGTGTTTGAAGCAACTTGATAAATATATTCTGTACAACTGTAGGAATACTCTTTTTTGAAACAGACTATGGCAAAGTAAAGCGTTTTGTAGTCAGCTGTCATCCGGTAAAATGTCACTTTTGAAATAGCATCGCTGTTAATACTCGAATAAGTAGTGCCATAACCACCTTCTTTTTTTACTAATTTGATTATTTCATCACAGGACTGGCCTCTCATGGTAAATGAAATTGATAAAAAAATTAAAAAAATTACATTTTTCATTTATTTGGATTTAGTAATAATTCAGTTTCTCACTTGACAGTGTCACCATTTTATAAAGCATGATAATAATCTCTTATTTTTAATGCCATTAGTTTTCGTCTTAATATCAGGAAAGCATGGTAATCGTCAACGTTCATTTGTTGAATTTCTAAAGGGATAGCATTCATTTTTAGATTTGCCAAAAGTTGTTGTTCGTTTGAAATTCCACTAACTAGTTGATTTTCATTGAGCATCTGGCTTTTTATAACCTCAAGATACTCCTTCGGCGGTTTATTTCCTACCTTAATGTTTATTTCAGATTGCATATAAACGTAATTGGCAATTTGATTGTACTTGCTCCTGTCTAAGCCATTCCTCTTCAAATAGTCCTTTGGAAATAAATGATGAATATCTCCCCGTAATGATATCAAATCACTTACTAAAACGTCCCTTGATAAAAATCCCTTATCATTTGCCTTTACCTGTGATGCCAGAAAAACATGGAAATAAGGGCTGCTGGCAACCGATGTGTCCAGGCTTTGCGGAAGTGAGGCATTCCAAAATGCATCGGAGAGTTCTCCTTCTTCCTTCTCCTTTAAATAGTCATCAAATGGTCTTTGAGATATTTGTTTTATATCAAAATCAAATAAACTTTCAGGTGAGCCTGAATACCGGCCTGTCAAAATTGAAAAAACAAACCAACGTCTTACATAATGTTCTATGTTTACAGCATTAATATTCAGTTCCTTTAATTTTAAATATAGGATATAGGCAAAATTGATTGCATTTTGTGAACGAATAAGTTTAGGTGAAATAAAACCTGCTGATTTTATTATCATCAAAAATCGCTTGAAATTCGTTTCATTGATAAATTTAGTTACCCCATTTTTTAAGGTTTCAAATGATTTTTCGGCTATCGTGGCTTCAAAAGTGCGTGTTTCGAAGTTTCTTCCAGATAATAAGCTAACAAGGTCAGACAGCCTGCCTCTGTTGAATTGAGTGGTGAAAGCAACCCGAATTAAGTCGTTATAATCAGGATCGTATAAGTCCTCATTTTCGGTTCTGAGCCATTGCATTTTTTGAAAGAAATCTGTTTTGGCAAATTCCTCATCATGTTCTATTATATTTTTGAAAAATTCAGGGGCAATACAGAGATGACAAAAATAGTCAATGGCTTTTCGTAATTCGTTTCCTTTGTATTCAGTATTGGAAGCAATTTTACTCATTGCAAAGTCTGCCTGACTTAGTACAACCCCTTTTGAATTGATACGAATAAAAATTTCTGTCACCGTTTCAATATCTAAGTCAGCTGCCAATTCTATGATTCCAATTTGTTTTCTTGGAATATTCATCAGGTTTGAAAAGGAATGTTGAACCTTTTTTCTATCAACAGAGGGATTAAGCTCAAAATAGTGTGCTGCAATTTCAAAAAGATCTCCATTTATCGCTTGAGAAATATCCGGCAGCCACGTTTTATCCTTTAAAATAGCGGGATTCTGAACTTCAAACCTTTCTTCAACAGGATGGAATGCAATTTTTATCTTGATTCTTTCGTAAGTTTTATTGACCACATAGTGTCCAAGAATCGCTGCAGTTAAGGCGGTAACTCGCTGCTGTCCGTCAATTAGTATTTTTTTACCTTCACTTAAACTCCCATCTTTTAAGCGCACATTTGGATTTCTCCAGGCTATAACATATCCAATGGGAAAGCCTTGATATAAACTATCAATTAGGTCACGAACTTTTGATGAATCCCAAACAAAGGGTCTTTGAATTTCCGGAATGGCAATTTCACCTGAATTTACCCAGGCTAATAAGGTTTCTATTAAGTGTTGATTTACAGCATATTTCTGCATTTCTTTTGCTATTGTTGAATAGGTAATTAATGGATAAATCAATTGGAAAACGCTCAACGCCATGATTATTTCTACAATATACGAAAAGTTATAATGAGTTGAAACTTATGGTGGAAATTATATTTTAACGGAATGAACGAGAACTTTTTTTACCCAG
>JAFMBQ010000534.1 GCA_017858365.1 Algoriphagus sp.
TAGCATACCAGTAACCGATGGTATACCCCGACAAATTATGAACCAAGACAATCACAATCAACAGCCCTCCAATTTCCAAAAGGCTATCCCGACCAGCTGCAGTAATAATTACGATGATCAAAGCAATTCCCACCATGGATACAATTGGCATAGCATCATCCAGCCATTTGGCTTTGCCTTTTAGGAGCTTATTAAAAATCAAGCCAGCTCCAATCGGAAGAATTACCATCTTGACAATGTCCCACATCATCTTGAGCACGTCAATTTCTATAAATTCCCCTGCCAATAATTTCATCAGTATTGGAGTAAATAAGGGAGCTAAAAGCGTAGAAACAGCCGTGATCGTAATCGAAAGTGCAAGATTGGCTTTCGCCAAATAGCTCATCACATTAGAAGCCAAACCGCTCGGCGAGCACCCAATCAAAATAATCCCAGCTGCTATCTCTGCCGAAAAACCACTGGCGCTTGCTAATACAAAACCGATCAGGGGCATGATCAATACTTGCGCTGAAAGTCCGATAAAGACTCCTTTGGGCGTTTTCACTACTCCATAAAAATCCTTTAAGCTCATGGAAGTTCCCATTCCAAACATGATGAGTTGGATCAGCGGGGTAATCAGATTGGAAAGCTTATAACCATCCACCTCCACGAAATAAACCGGGTAATACATCGCCATAGTCACAGCCGCAAAAATCATCAGGGAATAAGAGAAGCCCCTCAGCTTTTCAAAACCCCTAAATGATATGGCTAAACCTGTAAAAAATGCGATCAGAAAAGGGCCGGAAGCAGCTATTCCTCTTGTGAAATACATGATCAGCGCTAAAGCTAAAAATACGAAACTTACACCTAAAGCGATTTTATAGCCTTGATTTTTCAAATCTGAGGAGATTTAGAGCGGTTGATTTTTGGGAAAAACCCAATTGAAAATTGTTATTCTACAATTTCCAACTGGGTTAAATTAGAAACTAAAATACTGATTTAACTGTAGGTTCGGTCATGGGATCGCTTCTCAGTCCATTCGTCGGTTGGAGCGAAGTAGGACTTGTCAGTTGGATGAAGATGTGCTTTCACCACTTCCTCGTTGAGTTCGATTCCAAGTCCAGGAGCAGAGAGTGGAACAGGTGCATAGCCTTTGTCAATCATTTTCCCTCCACCAGTCATGGTAACTAAGCTTTCCCACCAAGTCACATCTACCGAATGATGCTCGAGCGAAAGGAAGTTTTGAGTCGCCGCCGCACAATGAACATTAGCCATAAAGGATACCGGAGTACCCGCTTGGTGCATGGCCATCGCAATTCCAAACTCCTCAGCGTAATCACCGATTCGCTTGGTCTCCAGAAGTCCTCCAGATGAAGCCAAATCAGGGTGAACAATATCCACCGCCCGATTGTGAATCAGATCCTTGAAATTTTCCAAGAGGAAAATATCCTCTCCCGTTAAATTGGGAGTGTTTAGAGTGTCGGTGATCATTTTATGTTGCTCCCACATTTGCCAAGGCACCATATCCTCAAACCAAGCCAACCTGTATTTGTCCAACGCCTGTCCGAGCCGGATACAGTTGTTCATATCGATGTGGCCATAATGATCCGTAGAGATGGGGATTTCATAGCCTACCAATTCACGTATATCATGGACAATTTTTTCCAATTCGTCCAATCCCTTTTCTGTGATCTGAATTCCCGTAAACGGGTGTGCAGTATTCGCATAAGACATATATCCACCTTGCCATTGAGATGACCCTTGCTTGAGAATATCCGCATTGACTAAGCAGCCAGGAATATCTTTGATTTCATTGATCGACACATCCATTTTGAGCCAAGTATAGCCCTGATCTTCTGTTCGAAATCGAATTCGTTCTTTTTGCTCTTCGGGATTTTTTCCTTCGGGCGTGTCGGCATAGAGTCGTATCGAATCCCGGTATCTTCCTCCGAGCAATTGCCAGGCTGGCACATTGTAGGCTTTTCCACAAAGATCCCAAAGAGCCATCTCCACAGCACAGACTCCTCCGGCCTGACGGGCTGGACCACCAAACTGCTTGATTATTTTAAAAATCTTCTCGACGTTACAGGGATTTTCGCCCATTATTCTACTTTTCAGCATCAGAGCATAGCGAGGATCAGCTCCATCTCTTACCTCTCCAAGGCCATAGATTCCCTGATTTGTATCGATTCGGATGATGGCTGTACGTCCCATAACCGCCGTGACGCAGTAACGAAGATCAGTGATTTTAAGATCGGATGGAGCAGAGGACCGCTGCACCTTGGAGGTGGTCTCAGCCATGGTGTCCTCGATTCCCATCCCCATAAATGCGGAAAGGGAAATTCCGCCTAGAACAGTTTTTTTGAGAAAATCACGACGGTTGTCATGAGTAAGTGGGTTTTCGATTTCGGCCTTTCGTTCTAGTACAGCCTTAGCCTCCCGTGTTTTGTTTTTGAGGATGATATCCTGTAGGGTTGATTTCATGATTATATGGGTTTTTGTTTTATGGTGCTTCGAAAAAGCAATTTTTGATCAAGTAAGACCTCTGAGACCTTAGTCACCGGGCTTGATTTGCTAGTAATTCCGCTCCTTGAGATATGCGTCCAATTCAGCTTTCGTCATGGGCAATTTGCCTGGATAGTTATTCAACCAATTGAGGAAATCCTTTTTAATCACCTCTGTCCATTCGCTGTCAATCTCTCCTGCTAAATATTTCTTTTCCCGAAGTCGCTGATGACCAAACTCATCCCGAAGTCCAGTCACCTCGGAAGTCAAGACAAGCTCTTCTGCCAAATGGGCTGGAATAAAAATCACACCATACTTCTTTGCGAGAACTACATCTCCGGGAAGCACTGTAGCTCTGCCGATTCGGATCGGATTGTTGATGGACGTCAGCATCATTTCTTTGATGAATGAAGGATCTTGACCTTTTATCCAGCCATTAAAGCCTTCGATTTCAGAAAGTCCTTCTTGATCCCTTACCGAACCATAGAAGATCACTCCACGCTGAGACTTAGCAAAGATGGAGTTGCCTAGATTATCCCCGATCAACGTTCCATCGACGATTTTTCCATAGCCATCAGCTACATAGACATCTCCATTAGTGAGTATATCAATTGGCCAGGAATTCGTACCCCCTTTTGGAGATCTTCCCTCCTTGTCCACCCCTTGGGATTTTACTTGATTTTGAAAATCCGGTCGGAGCGGCATATACTGTGCAGTTACCACACGTCCGGTCATGGGTTCTTCAGGTAATAAAATCTGCCAATCCCCCTCGTATTGATTATTGTAGCCCTTGTTGCGGAGTACACCCCAAGCCTCCTCAATCGAGATA
>JAFMBQ010000535.1 GCA_017858365.1 Algoriphagus sp.
TATTAATTGAAATGTGTACTTACCTTTCTCTGGGTGGATAGATGTGTACCAAGAATCACACCACCCTCCTTCACCAAAGAAACATCTGTGAGTACATCCTGTGGTTCTGATTACTACTGTTGGGTAACCAGCTCTTGAACCTTCAGATTGCACTGCAGTGTAAATTTCTACAATTGGAAGGATTTTATTATAATCCTCAATACGTTTTAATTGTTTAGATTTCATAATTTTTTATTATGGTTTTTTCACTCTGATTATAATGTTGGTATATATAATGCTGAGTTTTTTTCATGTTCTTTAAATTCTACTTGGGTTATTTTAACCCTACCTTGAGAATCATTTTGAACCCAAGGACTTAATTTATTATAAATATACTCAGCAAACTTCTCACACCCAGTAGATGGAATTATTCTTAATTGAATTATACCTGCTTTATTCATTTTTATAAATTCTGGTATAAATGGATCATCTTCAGCCATAATTGTAGTATGGTCAAACATAAAGTTCATCCATTCTTTAGGAGACATTCCATCAATTTTGTATTTAGATCTCTTAGCTGATCCAAAATCCCATACCCAATTTCTTTCATCTAATTCTCCTTCAAATGTTATTTTAAAAGACACACCATAACCATGAAGAAAACTACAGTGGGTTTCTTTTGCTCTCCATTGACGAAATACTGTTGAGTAACCATCAAATATTTTTGTTGATTGAAATTTCATATTAAAATATTAAATTGTAAATTGTAAATTGTAGTGTGACTGTTATAACTCCTAATAAGACCCATATAAAGGGTTTTGTGTAATCTTTATTTCTTTTTTTACCAAAGGTTTGTTTTTTTAATTTATTGTTTATCTGTTCAGCATTCATAATATATAAAATTCATTAAAATGTTTGGTTTATTTATTAAAATATAATTGTTTAATTTTATAATCAAGAGTATCCTGTAATCCCTTTGTAAGTTGTGAATTCTTAAATCTCCTGTCAAAATTTTGTATAAGCCTTTTAGTAGAATTTATATGATTATCATTCTTGCAGGACATTATTACTTTTGAAACCCACCACCAACTATTACTCATATCTTTTGTTTCTATCATTTTATTTAATCATAAACTATCTAATACAGTATTTAACATATTTGTCTCATTTAAAAATAATTTGATTTCTAATTCTTGTCTATTTAACTCTAGGTGATTATTTAATTTTTCAATAATCATACCAGAAGCTTTAGGATGCAGGGATTTTGAGAATGAGAATTTTGAGTTTGTAATTTGGATATTTTCATCTCTTACCACTACATAATAATGTTTTTGCTCATTAATAAGAAAGTACTTATCAGTTAGGGGTGTCATCTTTATAGATGTTTTAGGGTGGGCTAATAATTTAATTATAATATCTATAAATTGTTGCTCTTGTAATGTTGGGGTATACTTAAATAATCTTTTAAATATCATATCTTCTAATTTCATATTACATTTTAATATATAAAAAAATACTTTAAGAGCCAAGTATTTCCTAATTTTTAAATATTATTATTTTTTAGACAATTCATAGTATGAATTCTCTGTCTTGAATTTAATATAATCCTCTCTCTGTTCAACGATTTCAGTAATAGGTGTAGTTAACCAAGTATAAAAATCACTAAAAGGTGACATTAACAAACTTCTTCCTATATCAGGTAAATCATATTTATCTTTAAAGGTACTATCTTCATTCCACTCAACCCACATTACTCTGGATGATTCTTTAACTAGTTTATCTCTTTGGCGTACTAATGTATACTTTGGTTCTTCTGTCTCAGATGATAAATATACTTTTGACTGTGTTCCTATTTTCATACTAATTCTTCATATATTCCTATTATTTCACTTAATATAAGTAAAATAACTGAGGTAGCCAAATTAAATGGTAAAGAAATATAACCTAATATTCTTACCCCAGATTTGATAAAAGAAGTAATTTGGTGTTTTCTTGCATCAGGTAGTTCTTGTTTTTTCATAATTTCTTTTTTATTTTTTTTACTTTAATGGGATATATATAACTCCCATCATTAATAAAATATCTTAATTCTTGATCTACTCCATGAGATGGAGGACTGATTCTTTCAATAATACCAACTTCAATTATTCCTAAGAAATCAAATTCAACTCTGTCTCCTATTTTTAATTTCATATTTGTTAATTTGATAATGATGCTTTAATTTCTATTCTATAATCTCTAATCTTAACGGCAGTTTCATAATCTTCCACATCTGAAAGTATAGCATATTTTTCTATATCTTCTAATAACTTATCAAAATCCCCTCCAAATTTATCTAATTGATTTTGAAGAAATAATTTTTCATTCATAGGAATATTTGAATTATAAATTTCAGGATGCATTTTATCTTTATATAACAGTCTTGTATAATATTCCATAACTTAATTTAATAATAGTGCTTTAATTATTGGTGTCCCTAGAGTGGGTTTTGTAAAATTTACCATATTAATTGTTTTATTTAGATTATATATTAAGAAAATATTTCAGAACTTTTTTGTCCAAGTAACTGATATGCTTCATACATTTTCTGCGCAGATTCTTCTATTAATTTTGCAACATCCTTGTCCAATTTACAAACTGGATGTTGAATTAAATGTCTATCGATAGTATCTCCAATCATATATGCCCTATCTAAGGCCTCGTGATAATGAAACTCTGTGAGTTTTGGTTTTTTTAGACTCATATCTTAATTAATCGTAATTATATGATTTTAGTCTATCTACTGCATTTTCTAATCTCTCTATTCTTTCTATGGGAGTAAAATCGTTAATATGTTTGGGCCAGGATTGTTTTTCTATTATTTCAATAACATCTCTGACTAGTTTTTTATCCTCCTCCATTAACATATTTTTATTATATATTTTATAAAGTTCATAAAAAACTTTTGCTTTATCTATTTCCATAACTTAATTTGATAATGGTGCTTTAATTGTTGGGTGAGGGTCATATCCAAGTAAAATAAAATCATTCAAATCAATTTCATCTGTTTTACCTTTTAACGCTGCTCTGAAGTTATGACCTGAACTCATTTTTAGTGTTGGTAACCTCATAGGTTCTCTAGTCAATTGTTCTTTGGCTTGTTCAGTATGATTTGAATATAAATGTGTATCACCTAAATTACCAACCAATTCATCAGGTACCATATTCACCTCATTTGCAATTATTTCAAGTAATAAACCATATGAAGCAATATTGAATGGAAGTCCGAGAAATGTATCCACACTTCTTTGATTCCACATTAAAGAGATTGCTCGTTTAGGAACATCATTC
>JAFMBQ010000536.1 GCA_017858365.1 Algoriphagus sp.
GTTTCTGACTTGCATGTTGGCAATCGGTTTGATTGGAATTACCTCATTGAATCATTGGATCTTGCTAAAGCTTACCAACCTGATTTTGTGGTTTACACGGGAGACTTTACATCCTTCGAAAACGAGGAGCAATACAGCCAATTACAAAATGTAATGAAATCAGCCGTTTTAGGTAAAATTGGGTCTTTTGCAGTGCTTGGAAATCACGATTACGGGCACGGCTGGTCAAATGAGACCGTGGCCTCCACCACTTGTGAAATTCTTGAAAATGCTGGAATCAGTCCATTGCGAAATGAAATCGGAAAATCGGAAGGAATCAATTTTTTAGGAATGGATGATTACTGGGGATTGAATTTTGGTCCTGAAAAAATGATGGCTAAGCAAGATCCCAATGCAGCCAATATCGTGCTTTGCCATAATCCAGATGTTTGTGATTTACCCCTTTGGAACGATTATCAAGGTTGGATCCTTTCGGGACATACCCACGGTGGGCAAGTCAAACCACCTTTTTTACCTCCTCCGATCTTACCCGTCAAAAATCGAGCTTACTCCGCTGGAGAAATTGACCTAAAAGATGGAAGAACTTTGTACATCAATCGGGCTCTTGGACATATGTTCCCCATTCGGTTTAATGTAAGACCGGAAATCACTGTTTTTGAATTGACAAAACGCGAATTGACTTGAGAAGCAAAATTGGGTCCTCCCTCCTAACGCATTTTCTGTTATATTTTTTTTAGATTGATTTTCAATCAGATGAAATTTTAATGAGCCCAGTAATTCGTATTTTTCTTGTAATAGCTTTTTTATTTCTTGAATTTGAAAGCTTTGCCCAGCAAAGTGAAACTCCTCCAAATGTGATTCTTATTATCACTGATGATCAAGGATTTGGGGATCTCGGTTTTCACGACAATCCACATATCAACACCCCGACGCTCGATGCATTTGCAAAAGAGAGTGTCCGATTTACCAACTTTTACGTCTCCCCTGTTTGCGCTCCGACCCGCTCCAGTCTGATGACAGGCCGATATTCCTTGCGAACTGGAGTTCGTGACACCTACAATGGTGGAGCGATGATGGCCACAACTGAGATCACGATTGCTGAACTCTTGAAGTCCGAAAACTATACCACAGGGATCTTTGGAAAGTGGCACCTCGGAGATAATTATCCGATGCGACCCAGCGATCAAGGGTTTGATGAATCGCTAATTCATCTCTCAGGAGGAATGGGACAAGTCGGAGATTTCACAACTTTTTTCCAGGGAGATCGAAGCTATTTTGACCCGGTCCTTTGGCACAATAATGAACAGCAAAAATATCCGGGTTATTGCTCCGATATATTTGCAAACGAAGCGATCAAATTCATTGAAAAAAATAAAGACCAACCATTTTTCACCTATTTATCCTTCAATGCACCTCATACGCCGCTTCAAGTTCCCGAGGAGTATTATCAAAAATATAAAGACATCGATCCAAGTGCCGGCTTTGGCGAAGATGAGAAACCATTCTACCCCATGTCGGAAAGTCAAAAGGAAGATGCCCGAAAAGTCTATGCCATGGTGGAAAATATCGATGATAATCTAAATCGCCTTTTTCAAAAACTAGATGATCTTGGAATCGCTGACAATACCGTCGTAATCTTTATGACCGATAATGGTCCGCAGCAGCGACGCTATGTAGCAGGACTCAAAGGACTCAAAGGAGATGTGTCTCAAGGTGGAGTCAGAGCCCCATTTTTCATACGATTCCCAGCTTCTTTCAAAGGAAATAGAGACATCAACACGCTTGCCGCACATATTGATGTGATGCCTACTCTGGCAGACCTTTGTGGATTTGAAGTGCCAAACGATCGGAAAATCGATGGTTTAAGCATGCTTCCGCTGATTCATGGAAATGCGGATTCAAGGCCAGATCGAAGCTTTTTCTCCTATTGGACTCGGAAATACCCTGAACGTTATGAAAATATCTCCATCCAAAAATCAGGATGGAAACTCATTGGGAAGACAAGTTTCGATTCTGAAATTGAGGATTTTGAACTTTATAATCTGAAGGATGATCCCTATGAGCTTTCAAATCTTTCTGCTAGCGAAACTCCCAAAGCTTTAGAATTAAAGTCCGAATTGGATGGGATTTTTGAAGAGTTAACCCAAGAGAGAAACCTTCTAAATCAACCTTTAATTGAAATAGGAAATCCAGCAGAAAACCCGGTTTTTTTAAATCGAAACGATGCTTCAGGCGAACGGGGAATCTGGGCCCAGGAAGACATGTTTGGTTATTGGAATGTGAAAATCGAGTCTGGCACGTATGACATTCGATTCAAATTTGTAAAGCCTGTATCCCCAAAAGGAAGATTGACTTTAGAAATAGGTAACCAAGCCTTGGTCTTCCATGACGAATCCACAGGGGATATCGATATTCTTGAATTGAAAGGTGTATCGCTAGACGCAGGGGCTTCACAACTTCTTCCATTTTATGAGATCAATGGAAAGCGAAATTTCCCTTTCTGGGTGGAACTCGATAAAAAATAAGCAACTAACTCAAGCTATCTTTTGAAGAATTATCTAGCGAGAAAACTTAACTTGATTACACACTTTTAACTAATTTCAAAATGCCTAAAAACTATACTATTCAGAAAATCTATATTGCTCTCTTTGTGTTTTTCAGCCTTTGTATTACGCAAACAGTCTTTGGTCAAAGTCAAAAAAACTTAGCTACTACCTTAGAAGAATTTCGTACTGTTTTGATCAACCCTAATGATGCCGCCTTGCTTCGGCTGACTTCCAAAGACCTGACTTATGGACATTCGAATGGCCTAATTGAGAATCAAGATCAATTCATTGACGCTTTAAAAAATGGTCCTTCAAAATTTGTAGCTATACAAGTAAGTGATCAATCCATTACCCTAGTAGATGACTTGGCCCTGGTGAGACAAAATCTCAGTGGCGATGTCCAGACAGGGGAAGCTATAAGTAAGCTTAATCTTGGAGTTTTATTGGTTTGGAAGAAAGAAAAAGCAGGCTGGCAGCTAGTGGCAAGACAAGCTTTCAAAAGATAAAACAAAGGTTTCAAGACTAACTATCTTCTTGCATTTTCTCTTCTGGCACCCCTCTTTTCTGCCAAATAGAAGCTAAAATGGATCCTGAGATATTCATCAATGGGCCAAAAACCGCTGAAGCTAATCCTAGCGTGGCGATCTTCCCCATCTCTTTCGCAATGCCGGATGCCAGTCCGGCATTTTGCATTCCTACCTCCAAAGCAATGGTACGACTGTCTTTTTCATTCATTTTAAATAGTCTAGCATACCAGTAAC
>JAFMBQ010000537.1 GCA_017858365.1 Algoriphagus sp.
AAGGCTGGATCATTAATGTTGTTCACTACGTAATCTAAGTCTCCATCTCCGTCAAGATCTACAAAGGCCGCTCCATTGGAGAAAGAAGGCTTATTCAAACCCCAGGCATCTCCTGAATCTTCGAAGGTCAAATCACCCTTGTTATGATACGCGTAATTTGGAATTTTGACTATTGGAATGGAATCCAGAAGCTGTCTAATACTCGCGATATTTCCCACATCTGCTCGGTAATTTGCAAAATCTTTATCAGTGATATCTCGAGGAAAACCATTGGTGATCAGCAAGTCACGAAAACCGTCATTGTCCACATCTCCAAAAAGTGGCGCCCAACTCCAATCTGTCTGATACACTCCAGCCAGCATCCCTATTTCGCTAAATGGAACACCTGCACCATTATTCATTTGCAGCATATTACGAACATATTGGTATTCGTAGCCCCATTGTTCATTGCTGATATATACTTGATAGGAATTTTTGCCGATCGTAGTTTTCTTCCGGAAATTATCCTCACCTAGCATATCGATAGTGATTAGATCTGGCTTTAAATCATTGTTGAAATCGGAAATATCAGAACCCATTGAAAACTGGCTTTGATGTCTCAAGTAGTTTTTGGATTGATTTGAAAAAGTCCCGTCTTGATTGTTGATGTAGAGGATATCATTCGTGACATAATCATTACTCACGTGGATATCCGGCCAACCATCATTATTGAGATCCGATACCACTAAGCCTAGACCAAAACCTTCGATCGTAATTCCTGCCTCTATGGTAACATCGGTAAAACTTCCGTCTCCATTATTTCGATAAAATTTATCATTATTTATAGCCGATCCATCAATAATTTTTTCACGGTAATTACTTGGTGTGGCTTTACTTTGTTCATTGTTTAAGACATATAGATCAAGGTCTCCATCTAAGTCATAATCGATAAATGATGCTCCCATAGAATTGCCAGAGTCTGCAATCCCAAATTTCGAAGCTTGCTCAATAAAAGTTACATTTCCTTCCTCATCCTCACCTTGATTCACGAATAGCAAATTATTTCGCTCTCCCTGACCTTTTAACATTGCCGTAGCCACATAGATATCCATCAGACCATCACCATTGATATCAACAGCAGTAGTTCCAGTACACCAGCTACCTGGTGCTTCAATCTGAGCTTTTGAGGAAATATCTTTGAATTTGAAATCGCCTTGGTTCAGATAAAGTTTATTAGAAACCTGATTACCGGTGAAGAATAAATCCTGCAATCCATCATTATTAAAATCAGCGACTGCAAGACCTGCCCCATTGAAAATATATTCGTCTGTAAGGATATTAAATGAGTCAGATTCAGTGATTTGATTTGAAAACTCAATTCCGGTTTGTTCAGAGCTCCTTAGTACAAACAATTTATCATCTTGAGAACAGGAAAATAGGAAGGTAAGAATTAGCGTAGCTAAAAAGCCATAAATGGAAAACTTCATAGTGCAGTAAATTGGGTGCTTGGGATGGATAAACTTACCACTTTTGAGGCAAAGGCGAAAGATTTTATTCTCAGATTCAAACAAAAAAAGGAAGGCTTTTCGGCCTTCCTTTTAACTAGTAATTCTAATTCTTAAGATTAGAAACCTGGGTTTTGAATCAAAATATCTGATCCAACCAAGTCAATTTGGTCTTGTGGAATTGGAAGAACTTTGTGCTTTTCAGTGAATTTAGCTCCACCTAAAGCAGCTGACAATTGAACACCATCAAGCGCAAAGTAGTAGTCAAGCTCAGCCTGAACTGTATTCCAACGAACTAAATCGTAGAATCGGTGACCTTCCATACCAAGCTCTAGCAGGCGCTCCATACGAACCGCAGTTCTTGCAACAGCTGCATCTGTCCAAGGTGCAGTATAAGTGTTAATTACATACTTAGCTGCCATAGTATTGTCACCTCGCATTAGCTTAGAATTGATTGCTCTAGTTCTAATTAGGTTGACATACTCACGAGCTTTTTCCAATCCACCAGTTTCAATCTCTGCCTCAGCAGCCATCAATAACACATCAGCGAATCGAATAATCATGAAGTTAATTCCTGTGTATCCCGGAGTCCAAGAAGAGTTATCCTGGAAAGTGCCTTGCTCAGATCTTGCATAAACATACTTCTTAGGTGAATAAGGTCCACCATTCGGCTGATTTCTGATCCAAGCAGCGCCTGGAAAATCTTGCCAATCTAGGTAAGGAAGACCTCTTCTACCTACCGTATGATCCAATCTTGGATCAAGATTTCCTGTATCAGGAGTGAAAGGATCCGCAGTTTGAATACCCATATCATTCTTCACTCTGTTTGCAGGTGCATTGTAAGTTCTATCTAAGATTGGAAGACCCGCACTAGTAGTTCTAAATGCATTCACAAATGTAAATGTTGGCTGAAAGAATCCACAACAGTTACCCGGACCGGAAGGACCAGTGTTGTATGGGAAATTCAATTGAAACTCAGGATTCGCATTTGCAATTGAACCTGTGTTTGCCGCGGACTGATAAGCCCAGATTGATTCCTGATGGTTATCATTTGCTCCACGGAACATATCGTCATAATAAGGAACCAAACCGTATTTCAGGTTATTACTAGTTACCCCATTAGTGATGACATCAGTAAACAGCGTCTTAGCTTCTCCAAACTTATTTTGATATAAGTAAACTTTAGCCAAATAAGCTTTTGCAGCCCAAGAATTAACTCGTCCAACTTGAGGTTGAGTCGCAGGAAGATTATCAGCAGCAAACTTCAAATCTGCTTCGATGAAAGGCCAAAGGTCTTTGTCATTCTTCACATCTTCCAAGCCACTACCATAATCTACAGTCTCATCAACGTAAGGAGTATTTCCGTAGTTTTTCTTCAACTCAAAGTAGTAATGCGCTCTTAGAAATCTTGCCTGTGCAGAAAGTCGCTTTACGTCATTTGGTAAAACATCAGGCCCTGGCTTACCTAAAAGCCTAAGCACGTTGTTTGCTCGTGCAATTCCTTCGTAATCATTATTGTATTTCGCACCCAAATCACCTGAAGCTGAGTTAGCCTCAAATCTCTGAAAAGCGTTGATAGTGGTGAAATCTCCAGGGTCAGTACCCTTATTAGCTTCACCACCTCTAACACTACCCCAAACCCAGTTGGAAGCTCCCGCTAATGTGACGAATCTACCATTTACCTGAGAATAGGCAGCAATCAAAGAAGCATCTATCCCCGCTAGCGAAGTCAACTGAGCCTCCGCCAACAAACCTGTCGGCGCAACATTCAGAAAATCATCGCTACAACTCACTGCTACCATCATCATCCCTGATGCCA
>JAFMBQ010000538.1 GCA_017858365.1 Algoriphagus sp.
TCACCTATTACACCTTGCTCATTTCGGTAATTTATGTATTGGTTCGGGTGATTTTTGACTGGAAAAAAGGCGGCTTCTCTCCAGTGCTCAAGACCTTAGGATTTTTAGTGTTGGGAGCAGGATTGGCTGTTGGAGGAAATATCGGCCGCTTAGCCACCGCTTTGGAATACAGTCCTTATTCGACGAGAGGGGAAGCTACCTTAGAAAGTGCCGGAGCTGGATTGGACAAGGACTATGCTTTCGCTTGGTCAAACGGAAAACTGGAAACGTTAACTTTATTAGTCCCTAATTTCTATGGGGGCGGAAGCCAAACTCCATTGGGGAAAAACTCAGCCTCTGAACAAGCCCTTCGGGCAAATGGAGTCGATGCGCAGCAGATCAATGGATTCTTGCAAGGCGCTCCAACCTATTGGGGAGATCAGCCTTTTACAGGAGGACCGATCTATGGCGGTGCGATCTTGGTATTCTTGGCTATTTTGGGGATTTGGGCTGCGCCAAAAGAAAGCCTGATCACTTTCGGGACGATCATCGTCTTCTCGATTTTACTTTCTTGGGGCAAGAATTTTAGCGGGTTCAATTACCTGCTATTCGATATCCTCCCCGGATATAATAAGTTCCGAGCAGTTTCTATGGCTTTAGGAATGACCCTTTTCGCAATTCCTGTTTTGGGAATGATCGCTTTGGAACGAACAGCTGTCACTAAACAACTTAAGCCACTTCTGATTTCCGGAGGCATAGCTACTGGCATTTTGATCCTTTTGATTCTTGGCGCTGGCATGTTTCGCTTTGATGGAGCGGGAGATCAGGGCCTTCCAGAATGGCTTTTGGAAGCGATGAAAAAAGACCGAAAGTCCATGCTGACCGCTTCGGCTTGGAAAAGCTTAGCCTTTATTCTCGCAGCTTTTGGTTTGATTTATTTTTATCTAAAAGGGAAAATTTCAGATTTGGTTTTAGGCTTTGGACTTTTAGCCTTTGTCACCTTGGATCTTTGGATGGTCAATCGACAGTATTTGAATCAGGAGTCTTTCCAACCCAATCCGGCCAAGAGCTTTTTTGCCATTACCCCAGCAGAAGAAGTCGTAGCTCAAGATCAATCACACTTCAGAGTGTTGAGCTTGACCGAATCGCTGACCAAAGGCGCCCGAACCAGTTACCGCTTTCAAAGTCTAAGTGGCTATCATGGAGCCAAATTGAGACGCTATCAGGATTTATTGGATAATCAGCTGACTTTTGAATTGGATGAGTTTGTCAAAAAAGCGCAGGCTGGAGAATTTGATTTTGAGGGGATTCAGGTCATGAATATGTTGAATACCAAATACATTATTGCAGGCTCTGCCGAAAATGCGGTGTTTGAGAATCCAGCTGCAAATGGTCCGGCTTGGGTGCCCACAGAACTTGTACCTGTAGCCAATAACCAAGCTGAAATGGAGCAGTTGGGAAAAATTGACACCAGGATTTTTGCAACCGTAACTACCGGCGAATCTCCGAACCTGAAAGCTGGTCGAGGCCAAATCAAGCTCGACTCCTACCTTCCAAATGAATTAAAATATACTGCTACGATGCAAGAAGCTGGATTGGGCGTATTCTCTGAAATTCATTACCCAGTGGGATGGACAGCTACGATTGATGGTCTGGAAACTGAAATTCATCGAGTGGATTATTTGCTAAGAGGACTGGCTATTCCTGAAGGACAGCATGAGGTTATCTTCAAATTTGCCCCGAAAAGTTACACGGCGACCAAAACCCCAATGATCATCTTCCAATATTTAATTTTGGCAGGTCTAATCGCGGGTATTATTCTCACTATTAAATCAACTTCCGATGGAGATTAATAAAGAAAATGTAATCAGCTTCTACGATCAATTTGCGGAGAAGCAAGCCAAAACGGGAATCAATTCGAGGCATTTGAGTATATTAAATATTGTAATGGAAGCGGGATTAGCGTCGCATCATTCCGTATTAGAGGTTGGATGCGGCATTGGTACAGTATCCCACCTGCTAGCAAATCAAGTTAAAAAAGGGGAAGTCTTGGCAGTGGATATTTCACCGGAAAGCATTTCAAAAGCAAAAGAGATCTGGAAAGATCAGACGAATCTTCAGTTTGAAGTATCGGACATGTCTGACTTCGACAAACCTAATAAGACCTTTGACTTTTTTGTGTTTCCAGACGTTTTGGAACATATCCCGGTGGATCAGCATTCCCGACTTTTCCAAAGTATCCAAAAGCATTCACATGATGATTCGGTCGTGGTGATTCATATTCCAGCACCACGCTATTTGAAATGGATGATTGAAAATGAGCCTCAAAAACTCCAAGTGATTGACCAACCGCTAGACTCTGGAGATTTGATTAAAAGTCTTACCAGTTCGGGCTTCTATTTGGATAAGATGGAGACCTATTCTATTTTCTTCAAAGAAAAGGATTACCAATATTTCGTATTTCGGGCTACAAAACCACTCTATCAATCTACCCCAAGAAGTAAATGGGATGTCTTAAAAGATCGAATTAAGATTCGGACCAAATACGGAATTTTGAAATAACCCAGCAGTTTAAACTCAATAAACAGAAACCACCCTCTCTCATGAAAATTAAAGAAAATACAGTTGTAGGCTTAACCTATGAGTTGAAAGTAAGTAAAGATGCTGATGACATTGAGTCCGCTCCGTTCAGCGTAGAGGTTAGGGATGAAGAAGATCCTTTTACCTTCATTTTTGGACAAAGTGGATTACCGGAGAAGTTTGAAGAGCTCTTGGCATCCAAAGGACAAGGGGAAAAATTTTCTTTTGTGATAGGAGTTGAAGATGCCTATGGAAATGCGGATGAGGATTTATTGATCACCTTGCCAAAAAGTCAGTTTTCTAAAGAGCAGGGTTTCTCCAAAGAGATGTTAGAGGAAGGGAATTTTTTACCTCTGATGGATGAAAATGGCTATCCAATGCAGGCAAAGGTGTTGAAAGATTTGGGAGAAGAGTTATTGCTAGATTTCAACCATCCTTTGGTGGGTTTTGATCTTCACTTTGAAGGGCTAGTTTTGGAAGTACGAGAAGCTACCAAAGACGAGTTGGCTCATGGACATGTGCATGATGCAAATAAAGCTGCTGAGTAACTTGCGAGGGTGGATGTCTGACCATCCCTAAGTAGCATTGATCCTAGTATCTTGATTGGTGAGCTTTACTTAAATCCTCCTGATGAATTTTAGACTCTTCGGCTATCTAATTCTTGTGCAATCCCTTTGCTATTCTTGTGCTAGGCAGGAAAAGTCCGAAGAGCTAGATTCCACTGCCTCAAAAAAGTCAGATT
>JAFMBQ010000539.1 GCA_017858365.1 Algoriphagus sp.
TTTTTCTGCATAAAAATACCCCCAAGAAGTGTCTAACTTTTTGGGGGCACATCAAAATCTGATTGGGCTTTAAAGAAACTTTTCTCCGTGTGTATAAGATTGTTAATCTAACGGAATGTGTGAAGCATTTAAAGAAAGCCAGGTGTCAAAGCTTTGCAGCTCAGGGTTTAGCTCCCTTGAAAAATCTTCGTTACGTATGAGGTTAAAGTCGTCATTGAAATCTCGTTTAAACTGAAACATGTTACCCAAATCATCAGCTCCGGGGAAGCCAAAACTTCGATAAGTAGCTGGGCTTACATTCGTATAAATTACATTTTTGCCCAAGGCTGTAGAAAGTTTTGCAGCCATTTCATCTCCAGTTAACTTTTCGCCTACAATCCCAACTGTTTCACCAATTGTTTCGCTTCCTTTTTTGAATATTCCATAGGCACATTTGCCAATATCTTCTGCGCCCATACCGGCTAATTTTTTGTCATCCATTGGAAATGCGATATAGTAATTTCCATCTTCCCCTTTTTTAGGACCCATTCCAAAATGGATAAAATTGTCCCAGAAAAATGAAGTCCTTAAAAAAGTTACAGGTAAGTCAGCTTCGACAAACACTTTATCTGCGGCACCTTTTCCATCAAAGTGGGGGACTTTGTACTTGCCTTGAAGGGTCGGCATTCTGTCGTCATCTAAGGGGACCCAATTTCTGGTATCTTCCAAAGTTGACCAGATGATATGCTTCAAATTTGTTTCCTTAGCTGCCTGGGCAAAGTCGCTCACTTCTTGATATTCTTTTTCGGCTGAAAAATGTTCCCAAAAAAAAGTAACAAAGAATGCTCCATAAGCTCCTTCTAACGTTTTTTTAATGCTCGCGGCATCATCAATGTCGGCTACTACTATTTCTGCACCTAATTGAGCCAAAGCCTTTGCTTTGTCAGAATTGGCATCTCTGGTGACCGCTCTTACCTTAAACTCTGAGTTTTTATCGGCTAAAATAGCTCTTGCAAGCCCGCCGCCTTGTGCACCTGTGGCACCAAATACTGTAATGATTTTACTTTGTTCCATTTTTTACTTATAGTAGTTACTATTCGTGTGACTTTTGGTAAAGTCCCGTTTTTTTGAGTGGTAGCTGGTCTCCACTTTTTCTTTCTTGGATATTATCTGTTGGCAATAAACTTTGTAATAAACCACTATTCTGAGAATAACGTCGTTTGAAATTGCTCCTAACGATACAGAATAAAAACAATTGGGGTTTTAATCCACTAGCTGACGGGTTTCACTAATAATTATTTAGGTAGCGTTGCTTTATTTAAGCACTGCCCCTCTTTTGCCGAAGTTCTGCGCGTCTTTCTTAAAGGGTAATATAGGTTAATGAGTTGAGGGTTCCAATGAAAAAGATATTAAATCCTGGGCTTAGCTTACCGAAGCTCTCCAAGTATTTCCCACAGCTTTCTGCATGGTATATTCCCAATTATGTACTGAATACCAAGGATTTAAAAATATTTCTTTGATGAATCTCACCAATCCGATCCATTTTAAATTAAATCCATGTTGACCAAGAAAAACTGCCACAGCTTTTGGATAATCCAGCTGAAGCATAATTGGATCCATAGCGTCTGCTATCGCGCCGATCGGGGTAGCTGGATTCACAGAGCATACCAAGTTTATCGTCAAGACTCCGGTTAATATATGCCCCAAGCCCTAGACGAGGCACAGGATGTCGGCCACTATCCAGCCTTCTGATCCGAACATGAAGATGTGCTCCTTTCCCTTTTCGTCCATGGAAAAGCTCCGGAGTAAGCCAGTTTCAACTTGGTAAATCTTGCTGTTCAAGTCTCCTTTTCGCTGGAGGATTTGGCCTTTTTTAAGTACTATTTTTTTCAAAGTAGAGATGCTGCGTTCTGATTTTTTAGAAATGAAATTTAAAGTGATATGATTCTCCACAATGATTAAAGGAGCCTTATTTTCATTGTTTTTCTAGCCGGAAGATCGGTGCTGCCAAATTCAGTTCTGACCATGATTTGCGAAGGCATATTTCTAGCTCCTATTATTAAAGTTGATTGACACTTAAAGTGCTTTGACTCCATTTGAAAGTGGCAGTACCTATTAATTAGTTTTAACCCTCAAGCGGATATATACTAATAAAAAGAAAATGAAAAACAGCCAATCATTTACACCATAGGTAGCGTAAAAAATACCAGCTAACTTATCCTTTGCGAAAACATCCAAAACACTGTTGTTTAGCATCCATCTTATCCAAACAAAACCATAGATGAACTTTTCAACCACAAATACTGCTACCAGCCATTTTACATTGTAGTAGTTTTTTGCGACGGATATATAGGCTAAGCCCCAAATAACAATCATTAATAATCCGAAATTTGACATTACATCGGAATCAAATTCAGAAATAACAGGATTGGAGAAGAACTTGGAAAAAACCAATACTGACATATTCATTAGTCCGGCAATGATAAAGCCTTTTGTAATAGTCTTACTTTTCATAGTCATGGTCATTTTAATTTAGGTTTATATTAATTCTCACTTACAACTACCCATTGACTTTTGCAGGCTGCACTGCGCAATTCTACCCCATTCCTTCACCTAGATTAGTCCATCATAAAATCTCATCAGCCTAAATCCAGAAATAAGTGCCCTCAGAAACAGAGTGCTTTCAACCCAATTGTTTCATATTTCATTTCCTTCTTTCTAGTTTAACTCAATTGCTTATTGATCTGGGTTTACGGTATGCAAGCTCCTTATTTCAATTAAAGTTCTGTATTAATACTTCTTAATTTACAATATTTCAGTTATAATACGGACGATCCGTACGCCGTTAAGTATTTTTAAAAATCAAAAAAAAGCCCAATCATTTCGATCGGGCTCTAGCTATTATTCCAAATCCACCGTTGCGGTATTGTCATCCGGAAGTCGATCGATCAGCTTATTCAGCGGATCGATGCCTGCTTTGGCGGGCTCGCCTTTGACTCGGATGGTTAGGGTGCTCTCGCCGGGTTTGATTTTGTATTTCTGCAGATAGAGCGGATTGACACGGTCTTTTCCCTCGGCATCTTGATCATCTGCCGCAAAAATCCCGATATCTATGTAGTCACCGGCGTAATTGGCGTTGGTTTCCATTCCAGATCCATCGGCATAAAGTTTTTGCGAGCTGAATTTGATCGTCACGTCATATTCTCCTTCGGAGATTTTCTTAGCAGTGACTGATTCGGTCTTGTTATCATAGAGCGTGATCTTATTCCAGGTATCATCTAGGTAATACATCAGACTATCCGGTGTCTTTGCTGCCA
>JAFMBQ010000540.1 GCA_017858365.1 Algoriphagus sp.
TCCTGCAGCACAACAGTTGCAACAACAGATAATACTAATGCCCAAATAAGGCCAAAGCCAAAATTGACTCCCGCAAGGGTACAGACGGTGACAGTTCCTGGTCCAATAAATGCGGCTGCAACAATTGGCCCGGGACCTAGGTTTTCAAATAGTGATTTAAGCTTCAAGAGATTCTTTTTGCCAAAGTAGCTATTTAGGGCAGATTTTTTGTAGTTTTTAGAATCAGACTTACTGTACAAACTGAATAATAGGATATGATCATATGGCTGAAGCGATTGGCTAAAGGACTGGCAGTACTCCTGCTTTCACTAGTTTTTTTTATAATGTTGATGTTTAGAACTGATATCCCGGAGGAAGAAATTGAGAAAAAATATCAAACGCCTGAATCACATTATATAGAAGTGGATGGTGTTAATGTCCACGTTCGTTTTTTAGGTGACGGTGATCCAATAGTTTTACTTCACGGGAGTTTTGCTTCATTGCATACTTGGGATATTTGGCAACAGGCAATGAGCCCCTATTTTATGACCATTGCAATTGATTTGCCAGGACATGGTCTTACTGGACCTGATCCGAAAAAGCGTTATAGCACAAAGGATTATAGTCAATTGGTCTTAAGGTTAATGGAAAAATTGAATATCGAAAAATTCCATCTTGCTGGCAATTCGATGGGAGGAGGAGTGGCGCTGCAAATTGCCTCAACGAGCCCTGATAAGGTCTTGAGCCTTAATTTGATTGATGCTTCTGGAGCTCCTAGGCCTCAACAAAACACACTTGAAACAGGAAAACCAAGTTCGAATACCAATTCCACTGCTTGGATATTTAAAGCATTGGAAAATCCAATCTTCTCACAACTTTTTCTAAAGTGTACGCCCAGATTTTTATTTGCAATGAATCTCAAGCAGGTCTATGCAGATGAATCAAAAATCACCGAGAAGACGATTGACCGCTATTATGAGTTGATGCTAAGGGATGGGAATAGAAAAGCTACGATTGATCGGTTGACGACCCCAAGAGATATGTCTGTGGATTTTGATCGACTGACCATGCCTACCTTGATACTTTGGGGAGAAAACGATAGCTGGATTTCAGTAAGTCAAGGGTATTTATTGGAAAAGGCGATTAAAGGATCAAAAATGATTGTTTTCCCAAATACAGGACACGTACCAATGGAAGAAATCCCGACAGAATCTGTCGGTGCGTACCTTTCATTTTTGGGGGTAGAGGTTCGGAAAGATTACCTTCAGGCTCCGAATTTCGTCAGCTATGCAGATTGAGCAACTCCTTTTCCTTGTTATCCTATTACAGATTCTGGTTGTGGTATTGGTTCTTTTTACCAGAAGTAAAACTTCTCAAAAAGAAAACCTACAGCAAGAAATTCTCCAACTCAGCAATTCCTTAGACCTTGCTTTGGGGCAAGCGCGAAAGGAGTCCAATGAAAATCTCACTAATCAATTTCAACTGGTTTTTAATTCGCTCCGAGCAAATTCAAAGGATCAGAATGAAGCGTTAAAATCCTTTGGAGAGATTTTCCGTCAAAATGTGCAAGATTTCAACAATCTACAGCGAGAGAAATTTTCAGATCTGCATCGTAGACAAGATGAGCTGTTGAAGTCCACTGAGCTTCGATTAGAGAAAATCCGAGAAACCGTGGACGAGAAACTTCAAAAAACATTGGAGGCTAGACTAGGCCAATCCTTTGAAATGGTCAGTAACCAGCTTCAGGCAGTTCAAAAAGGTCTCGGTGAAATGCAAAATCTCGCAAAAGGAGTGGGAGATCTTAAGCGAGTGCTTACAAATGTAAAGAGCAGAGGCATATTGGGTGAGTACCAATTACAAGCAATCTTAGAAAATTTATTGAGCCCTGATCAGTATGTGCTAAATGTACTGGTAGGAACTGGAAGTCGGGAGCGCGTGGAGTTTGCGATCAAAATGCCTGGTCAGCAAGAAGAAATTCTCTTGCCGATTGATTCTAAATTCCCTCAGGAGTCATATTTAAGGCTGGTTGACGCGTATGAAGTAGCCAATAAGCATGCTATAGATTCCAGTCGCCAAGAATTATTCAAAGCAGTTCGGAAAGCTGCAGCGGACATTCAGAGCAAATACATCAATCCTCCATACACGACTGATTTTGCCATACTTTTCCTCCCGGTGGAAAGTTTATATGCAGAGATTCTACGAGAGCCGGGCTTTTCACAAGAAATTCAGGTGAATTATAAAGTTATCGTCACAGGTCCGACAACTTTATCTGCAATCTTGAACAGTCTTCAGATGGGTTTTAGGACACTAGCAATTCAAAAACGCAGCTCAGAAGTATGGCAGATTTTGGGCGCGGTGAAGACTGAATTTGGAAAGTTTGGAATGTTGATCGAGCGAACCCAGAAAAAATTGGGCGAAGCTAATTCAGAGCTGGATAAGTTGGTAGGAGCCAGAACACGCGCTATTCAGCGGAAATTGAAAGATGTGGAGGAGATGCCGGATACAAAAAGTGCTGAATTACTGGATTAACTGACAGGAGGGCTATTTTTTTAAGCAGGTTTGGAAATATTTTTTTTTTAGAAATTTGACTCAAAAACTAAAAGAATTCCCTTATAAACTGATAACCATCAGGAAAGCTATTATTTTTACTTCTTATTAAATCACCTGAATTACCTTATGGGGATGAAAATTGTGATTGCAGGAGCGGGGGATATGGGTTACCACCTCGCATCGCAGTTAAGTTATGACAACAAGGATATCATTCTGATCGATACAGATCGCGAAGTCCTAGACTATGTTTCTTCCAAGCTCGATGTATTGACAGTGCAAGGCGATGCCACTTCATTTGAAGTCTTGCAGCGAGCTAATGTCGAGGATGCAAGTATGGTTTTGGCAGTGACTACTTCGGAAAAAACGAATATCGTTACTGCCCTTCTGGCAAAGCAGCTTGGGGCTAGGCGTGTAATGGCTCGTGTACGAAATCACTCTTACCTCGACTCCGAAAACATAACCTACTTCAACAATCTGGGTATTGATAACTTGATTTCTCCTACCATGCTTTGCAGCAGGGAGATTTTCAATATGATTGAGAATTCCAGTTTCAATGAGATTTTCGATTTTGGTGGTGGGAAATTGAATATAGTAGGAGTTACACTAGATCAATCTAATCCTCTTGTTAACCAGCGGATTATGGATACTAAATCCAATCCAATTTTTGACGATATTCGGATTATTGCGATCCTGAGAGATCAAAAGACAATTATCCCAAGAGGGAGTACCATCATCCGAAACATGGATCATGTATTCTTAGATCGGAA
>JAFMBQ010000541.1 GCA_017858365.1 Algoriphagus sp.
CACCGTGATGACCAAAGCTTCTTTTTCTCCAAAGAGGTGGTATCCAAGCATTTCCTTGGAAGCATAGCTAACTTTAGCAAGTCGACCAAGTGGAATAATCGCACCTGAAGGAGCCGCAACAGGTAGCGTCTCAATATCTATAGGCGTATCGACTCGAGTTGCCAAACGGAGGTAATAGCGAAACTGACCATCTTTGACTGAAATGCCTGGCAATTCGGAATTGCCGGATTGGATTGCAGCGATCACCTGCTGCTGGGTCATCCCCAAAGCCGCGAGTGCTTGCTTATCAGGTTCTACCGTGATAATTCGCTCTTGTTTCCCATTGATATCGACCAGCGAAACGCCAGGAAGTTGCTCGATTCGCTTCTTGAGTACATTCTCCGCCAGCAAGCTCACCTCAACTTCATCGATACCTTCTTTTGGAACCACTTGCACACGGGCCACAGGAATATCCGAGGTATTGATTCGGATCACCTCAGGTCGGCCGAGATCTTCGGGAAGTGAATTGGTCAGTCGATCGATCTTTTCATTGACATCGATGTAGGCCAGCTCCATCTGGGTGCTGTAATCGAAAGTTAACCGAATCGTACCCACCTCGGAACCAGCTTTGGAGTCCATTTCCTCCAAGCCGTTCAAAGTGATCAATCCTTCTCGGATTGGGCTAAGTACATTTTGCTCGATCGCTTCTGGGGAGGCATTGGGATAGCTGACCTTGACTACGATCTGAGGCACATCAATCGGAGGAAGGAGCGAAATAGGAAGCGTGCGAAGTACGATGAAGGCAAAGACCATCAGCGCAATAAAAGTCATGAAAACGGCTATTGGCCGCGCCAGTAAAAATCGTACCATGGGATTAGTCTTTTACGATTTGAACCGGTGCCTGATGCGCTAGTTGCAGGTTGTTTGTAGTGATGACAGTATTACCAGCTTCGATTCCATCCAAAATTTCCACTTCAAGTCCATTATCTTTTCCGACTTCTACGTAGTTCCATTTGGACTCATTTTTCTCGATGGTAAAGACTACAGCCCTACCGGAACGATAGACCAAAGCTGCTTTTGGAACGACTAGGGAATTATTTTGCGGAGATCGGATGATGGCTCGGGCATTCATGCCGGGTAGAAGACTTTTATTTCCTGCCAAAGCAATCGACACCTGCACCAAGCCATTTTCATCCACTCGAGGGTTGATCCCCGTCACCCGGCCAGCTAGTGCAACTGTAGTAGCGGTAATCGGATAGACTTCGGCGGTTTGTCCCAGCGAAATCTGTGGGATATCTGATTCTAATACTTTGACTCTTAGAATCAATTGATTCGTATTCAGAATTTCGCAAAGTGCTTGGGAATTACTGACCAAACTTCCAGAATTGAATTTCAAATCTGCGACTTGCCCGGAGATCGGAGCTTTGACTTCGCAACGTTCAAAGTTCATTTGGGCTTCTTTGAGCTCCACTTCGGCTAAAAACACCCCGCTTTTAGCTTTGAGTTGATCATCGATCAGCGCAATTCGCTCCTGATCATTGGAAGAAAAAACTGCATCATAACCCAACTTCATCGACTCGTATTCAGCTTTCGCATTTCGAAGTGCGATTTGGGCTTTCTCCAATCGAAATTGAGCTTCTACCGGATCAAGCTTGGCGATGATATCTCCCTTTTTCACAAACTGTCCTTCTTTCACATTGACTTCCAAGAGGTATCCCGCTTGCTCGATGAGCGCCATGACTTCCGAACCGGCCTCCAGTTTCCCAGTGGCATTGATCAGGTAATCAAAGCTTTTTCGCTCGGCAGCAGCGGTGCGAACTTCCGTAGCGGCAACTTCATTTCGGAAAGATTCAGTGGGAGCTTCTTCGGCTTTTTCAGTTTCCTCTTTGCAGGAAAAGGTAAAAATCAGCAAAAATCCAAAAAGTAATCGGGTAGCGTTTTTCATAAGGACTTCGTTTATGCATTGAATAAACTAACTTATTATTCAAAATCAAAACGAGGGTTTCAGAAAAGCTGTTAAAAAGAGTGAAAAGATCAAGTGGAAAAAAAAGCGTTAACTTTTGATCACTCATTCTTGTTCAATAATTTTCTTATTTCCAGTAAGCTAAATATTGTAGCCCCAGAATTTTCGGAACTTACCACATCATAAATCCATAATCGACCACTAGAAATACCATAAAACTGAAATTTATCATAGTCTAGAGAAAAGGTCTGAATATTTCCTTCTTCTAAATCCAAAATAGCAAGCAAGTAATGAGAAGAATAAGGAGCATCGGAAGGATTATCAAAAATCAAATCAATAGAAGGTCTATAGGAAATAAAAACAAATCGTTCGTAAGAATCTAAAAAATTCAATTCGAAATTGTAATCAAGAGATTTAGTAGTCACCTCTTGGTTAACAAATTCCTCAATAAAATAATCAACTGGTTGATTAGAATTTTTTAATTCTAAATCCCAATAGTTAGTTAATTCAAATTCAAGATTATCCTCATTTATTTTGTATTCAAACAAATAAGTTAAAGGATTCAACATAGCATAAAACTTCTCACTTTCTTCATTGTAAGTAAGCGTAAATCGAAATCTTTCATATAAATGTTTCATGGGAAAGTCAGGTAATTTTAATGTATATAGCGATTCTTCTCTATTCGCAGATGCAATCCTCACAAAATATTTATCTTTAAAATTCTCCAATGTTACTGATTTACTTAAATCACCGAGATCATAGCAAGGGTTTCCATTTTGAGAAATAATAATGGTGTCGTCTCCAATTTTTTGAAAAAAAATCTCATAAAAAGAAGAATTAAAAGAAACACAATGAGGAAACCGATCAACGACATTAGAGCTAAATTTCTGATCATTAGTATTAAAAGGTACAATAGCTCTGTTTGTTCCCACCAAAAGACTATCATTTATCGAATCAAACAAGCCAACACCTTTAAAAAATTCCCCCTCAATTCTATTCGGACCATCTTGGATTGGATAAAAACTTTTTTCAGAGGAATCCAGAAAGAATTGTTTTAAGCCTCCATCAGCATAATCATATAAAATTAATGTTGAATCTCCAGTAAGAATTTGAATTGGAATAACAAGAGGCGTATTGAAAGTCACACTAATCGAATTTTCAATAACAATCTCATTAAAGTCAATTATATTATTCTCTGCATAAAAATTAATAATATCACTCTCTTTTTCATTACAGGAGACAATAAAATTAACTAGTAGAAAAATTTTTATAAAATTATAGCTTTGTTTCATATCAAGTTATAGAGGTGTCCGCTTAACATCATATCATATTTGAGATATACATTTTATCTG
>JAFMBQ010000542.1 GCA_017858365.1 Algoriphagus sp.
TAAATAAAGCGGGAAAGATTTTCATACAATTTGATGTTTATCTGAACAATAATAAAAAATACACAATGTATATTATAAATCAATTGTAAATCAATAGTTTAAAAATATCACTTTTTCAAAATTTTGTTTATTTTTGCTAAAAAAATAGACACAAATGAGCCACCCAACCAAGATAAGAACTATTTTTAAAAAAAAGCATAAAGAAGATAAAACTGGTTTCATTAGAATTTCTTTCAGGCAAGATGGCAAGACAAAGTTATTAAGAATACCAAATCTTCCATCAATCCCAGAAAATAACTGGGATTTTAAAAATGACAGAGTAAAAAGTAATCATAAAGACTATAAAGAATTAAACCAAATCATAGAAGAATCTAAATTGGATTTTATCAACTCAAAAGAACAAAATATAGATGAAAAATACAAGATAAATTTTGTTGAATATTGTGAAAAAATTATTGATAATCAATATACTAAAATTTCAACAAAGAAAAGGTTTAAGTCCTCCCTGGCTTATTTTCAGAAATTTATAAGGGATAGTTTTAAAAAATCTGATATCCAAATTTCAGAGTTAAACCCAACCATTTTTCAAAATTTTTATAATTATTCTATTCAAGGTGAATTAAACCCTAATTCAATAAGTCAATATATTTCAACTATAAAAATGCTCTTATTAAAAATAGAAAAAAATGAAGATTTAGATTTTCCAAGTGGATTATTGAGAAAAATCCCAACCCCCAAAAAAATATCAAGGAAAAGGAAGGTTATTGCTATAGATGATTTTAAGAAAATACTTTCCAGTAAAATTGATAATAGTAAGTTAGAAGAAGCAAGATTGATATTTTTATTCTCATCATTTACCTCAATGAGGTTTTCAGATGTGGCTACTTTAAAAATGAGTAATTTATTTACAATTAATTCCAATGGGAAATATGAGATAAGAATTAAAAAGGTACAGAAAAAAACTGGAGGAAGAATCAATAACTTGATAAACTACCAAAGTATGATGATTATTGCAAAATTCCTTAATAAAGAATTACTTGAAAAAGGTGATAGAGAAATATTAGAAAATTACCTGAATATTTTAACATTATATAATACTGAAAATTCAAAAGATAAAATTAGTGAAGAAACCAAAATATCATTAAATATCAATTTGGATAATAAAATTCTGAAAAGACACTATATCCAAAACCCAATTTTGATATCATTAAAAGAGGCTGAAAAATATAAAAATAATTACACCACAAACATCAGATATGAATTACAAAAAAATAATGTTGATGATGTTTCCATTGATGTTGCTATAACTGAAGATGAAAATTTAATCTACATAGAAAATTTAATAAAATATATAAGAAAGGAAATATTGAAGGAAAACAACAGCAAGTTCAATCAACTACAACAGATGCAATTTGATTTTTATAAATTTTTAACTTCAATTCTTCAAAATTATAAAAATAAATATCCAAATTCATTTGTTTTTCCTTTGCTAATGGATAATGACTTTTCAGGAATTGCTGAAGAAAATGGATTTTCTAATCCATCAGTTGAACAATTCAAAAAACTGCAAAAATCCATAGATACCTTCAACAAAAAACTCTCAAGGATTGCAAATCTTTTGAAAATCCCTAAATTCACCAGTCATTCAGGGAGACACACATATGCTTCATTATTGATTGCCCTAAAAGGAACTGATAATGTTAATATAGTTGATTTAATGAAAAATATGGGACATAGTCAAGTAAAACAGACTATTGAATATGTAAATGAACTAAATACAGATGGTGCTGATGAACTTACAAAATTATTATCAGATAAGTTAAGTGGTGGTTAATGCTGATGGTAAAATTGGTTTTATGAACCATTCTCCATTTTCCATTATCACCCCTTGTTTGCCATCTTCTGTTTCAATAATGGACATCCCAGAACCATTAAAATAAGCATTTGGGTTATAAAATTTAACCCTATTGTAAATTCTAAAACCATTTAAAAAAATAAACTCATTTGACTTTTGGAAAGTTGCTTGATTATCTCTGAACCTTAAAAGAAAATCAAATTTTTCATTATAGACATTTTGGTTCTCATCATTTAGAATTTGCCATTTGTTTTCTAAATCTTTAGTGAAAAATAAATCTGCTTCAAACCAAATGATTTGTTGATAATGAGGTGGAATTTTGACTTCAGCATCTACCTTTAAACCAAATAGATTATTTTGCTCAAAAATAATATACCTCCCCAAAATTAGGTCTTCCATACTTATATATTATTGATAGTGGCTGGGATATAAGGATGTAAGTTTTTTCATTATGAGTTCTCTGCCTTTTTCAGATGCTTCCCCAAAATCCTTAAATTCTGTTTTTTGTCCCACTACTATTTGGATAAATTGTGGTTGGGGTTTATCAAATTCTAATATGGATGTTTCTGCAATATATTGTAATTCATTTGGACCAAGTCTGGTGATAATATCTGGTTCAATAAATTGTTGTAGATACATAAATTCTTTTTCCAGTTCTTCTATATCAACCATCTGTTCCATTTTTTTATTCAGATACTCCATTTTTAATTGCTCATATTTTGTAGGGAAAAAGTAAAAGGACATAACTTTTTATTTTAGGGATAATCATTTTTGATGAGTGAATATAAGGAAATTTAATTGAGATTTATATTTGATTATAAAAAGGATACCCCCCACTTTAAAATGATTTGAGGGAGGTTTCCTTAATTTAACTAAAACAATTAATTGGTTAAATTTTGAAATTTATTGCAGTTAATATTAAAACCCTTAATCCTCTAAAAAATCATCCTCATTAACATAGATTATCTCATCCAAATTTGTTCCTTCTAAATTGATACCTTCAAAATCCAAGGTATTAAATCTTGTTCCTTTCAGACAAGCATTTTTCAGATTTACATTTCTTAGTTCTACCCCTCCCAAATATGCATTTTCCAAATTGGCTCCTTGTAGATTAACATTTGTCAGATTTGCACCTTGCAGAATTGTCCCTTTTAAAATTGCATTTGCCAGATTTGCCCCAGTAAGGTTTGCACCATATAGTTCTGCCCCTCCCAGATGTGCATTTTCCATATTTGCATCTTTCAAATTTGGATCTCCAAGTGTCCTTCCCAAGTTTGCATATTTCAGATTTGAACCTACCATATTTGCACCACTTAATTCTGCAAAAAACAGAACTGCATTTTCAAGGTCAGCACCTTCAAAATTTGCTTCTGATAAATCCAGATTACTTAAATCCAAATTTGATAAATCTGCATCTTGAAAATTCAATTCACTACCA
>JAFMBQ010000543.1 GCA_017858365.1 Algoriphagus sp.
TTTTCCTGAAGAGATATTATTTTATTGAAGATATAGCTCTAATTATTTTTTTGATTAGTTAAACCTTTCCTCCTAGTGTAATGGAATTTTTCCTTACATACAGGCGTGCAATATTTTGACTTGGAATTTAATGGCGTGAAATGAAGCCCACATTGAGGACAAATTTTCCCTTTGGATGTTAACTTACTTTTGTGGATTGTGTAAAATTTGACTTATCATCAACCTGTAATACCTTTATATTATCTGTTAAAATAATTTCGGTTGGGTATCTAGATTTTTCGAGAAAAGATAATTCAAGGGCGTATCCAAGAATTATGATAGCACCGATATTAAGAAAGATTGGTATGAACTGATCAGGATATTGATTTTTGAGAGAAATATACAGTTCCACTAAACCAATAAAGGTTAAAATACCAGCAACTATTTTCTGCCATTTATTTTTGTTGTTTGTCATGGAATCTGACAAAAATTCAGTAAAAATCATTAAAAATCTTCCGAAGGAAAGTATTATTCCAGCAAGTAAAGATAATGTCCAATGAAAAGGTAAAAAAAAACTGTTAAGAATTGCAATGACCAAGTAACTTACCAGGATAAAAAAAATGGTACAAGCTGGCAGAATCCTTTTGATTAAATTTAACAAATTCAAGAATTCAGGGGTGGGTTTGGAGGCAGGAACCATAAATAAATATTTTAATTTGAATGGGGCTAATCTATATAATTATTTAGGTATTCCAGAATGTATGACCGGATTATGTAATTTTTCAATAAGATTATCAGAATATTCCTATTTACGGAATATTTTACCTTTTTTATAATTTTTGGTTAAAATGATTTGACAAATTTCAGGAAGTTCATTGCCACACTATTTTCAAAAAAAAATCTCCCCTACATCATTCCCAACCCACCAAATAGTCAAATAGACAAATTGTCAATAATCCATTAGGCAACGGACGGAGGCACCATCTGACTTCGAATATATGTTCATGTAGATATCCCAGTTCAAATCACCATAGTAGCAGTAAAGGTGGCGTAACCAAGCGTTGATGGAGTCGCGCTCGGTAGCACTCCAGAAGAAAGCGTCGTAGGTAATATAGTCGAATTGACCAGCGGTACCGCGTCGACCACCTGGGAGACCATTAAATCCTGACGAATTGTCTCCATTCACATTTTTAATTTTTCCGTCTCTTTCCTCCCAGTCTTTCCATCCATCAACTGATTTCATTTTATATCCTTCATCTTTACCCAAAAATTCCACAAGAATTTTCCATTCTTTATCTGTTGGAACATGCCAACCTTCAGGGGCCAATCCCCTTGGATCATTGACAGCATACCAATTATATAATTTTCCATATTTTTTTCCATTATCAGTATCATTGTCATAGTAACACCATGCCGGTTGACCATTTTCTCCAGCCTCTTTCCATTCTTCATTTGATTCAACATGCGGAATTAAATCACCATTCCGGAATCGATCCACATCAAGATTTCTGGTCATCCATTCCTGATTTCCAATCCTTACACTCTCATATTGTGGTTTTATCTCACTCAATATCTTTTGGGTAATGGATAATAGTTTTTCTGTTTTGGCCAGATTTGAATTTCCTGTAGATATTAAATATTTTCCTTTTTCATTATCCATTTCACTTCTTGTTTTTGAGGTTAAGAGTATTTCTCAATGATGAAAGATGGTCTTTTAATTGTTGTCTTAGATTCTTGAAATATTGGTTAAAATCCCCAATTTGAATGATTTCAGTGTATTTTTCACTTTCCTTTAGGTTATTCAAATCCACCTTTAACTTGGTTATTTTGTTCCTTAAGAATTCCTTTTTACTTGCCAATTTAATTTTGTCATTGGATTCTTTTTTCTTGAAATTCATAAAGGAATTATTTTCCAACATATCCATTATTCTCTTTACCTCATTAAGGTCTTGTTTGTCATACGCCTCATCCAAAGATTTATAAATCTCTGTTACCATATCAATTACCTCCTGACCCTCATTTTGAAATAAATCAGGATGACACTTGAATACACCTTTTCTATACATTTTCTTTAATTCCCCTTTCTCCTCTTCTGTAAGTTCAAACTTCACCTTCTTTTCCTCCTCATCTACTTGTTGCCTGTATTCCTTTTCTTCCTGTTTAGCCTTTTCATATTCAACTTCATCATCTTCAACAAGTAAAGATTTTATATACAGAATTTCCAAAACCACATCTCCTAATTCTCTGGTATATTGGTGAATAAAATCTGCTAACAACTTTTCAATACTCATTTTCTCCCCTTCCAATGCTGCCAGTTCATTCTCTAAAATCTTGAGTTCAATCTTTATTCCTTCAAGTTCATAATCAATCCAGGTAACCATACTTTGGGATAGGGTTATGAATGTCTCAATCTTTTTTATAGCTGACCCAAAATTTTGTTGTTTGATCTCATGGATAATCTCTGATATTTTATCGTCAAAGTCAAAAGGGATTATTTTTCTAATTTCACCATCCAAATCTTCCAACTCCTCAAGAATGATGTAATTCTTGATAATTTCCAATCTTTTAATGATCTTGGCCAGAGGTAATTTCTTTTCATCGGTCAATAACTCACCAATGATTCTATTGATTTCTTTTTTAAATTGGGTGGCCAGTTCCCCATCACCAGAAGTGATAACCACATTTTCAAAGTTGGTTTCAGCCTTGTAACTCCAATTATACGAACCTGTAATTACCACATAATCATCTATGATACAGAATTTGTTGTGCATAAAGGATTTATCACCACCTATCCAAAATAATTTTGATTCACCTTTTTGGATATCATTATAATTAATACTTGAATTCCTATTAATTTCATTATCACTAATAACTAATATAACCTTAACCCCTTCCTTAGACTTTTTCACCAAAGAATTAAATAGATTTTTATTTGTAAACCACGCTACTGCAAGATAAATGTCCTTTTGGGATTTATTTATCTCCTCTTCAATACGTTCAGCAATGTTTTCAAAAATACCTTCAGATGTCATACTTTAGATTTTAAATTCCTCTATTTTCGAAAAAAAATTCTTCCCCCCGAAAGCCTAACCCACTAAATAGTCAAATAGACAAATATTCGTTCCTGAGGCAACGAATGGAGGCACCTGCGTCACCATTATATTGTCTGAACACAGCGCCATGGTTGTAGTTCAGGGAACGGAACCAGGCTTCCTTGCCGTAGTCGTGAACCTTATAATTCCAGAAATAAGCGGTGAATCTAATAACGTAGAAACTACCATTTTTATCGCGATAACCACCTGGAAGAACA
>JAFMBQ010000050.1 GCA_017858365.1 Algoriphagus sp.
ACCGAATCGACAGCCGTCAAAGTCCGGTAGGTGTCTTCTGCGAAATCTTGGTGACCAGGAGTATCAAGCAAGTTGATTTTCATCCCTTTGTATTCGAAGCCCATCACGGAAGTTGCCACAGAGATTCCTCGCTGCTTCTCGATCGCCATCCAATCGGACTTAGTGGCAGTGTCGATCTTATTGGATTTGACCGCGCCAGCAGTTTGGATTGCTCCACCAAAAAGGAGTAATTTCTCCGTCAAAGTAGTCTTCCCAGCATCTGGGTGAGCAATGATGGCAAAAGTTCTTCGTTTCTGGATTTCTTCTTTAAGACTCATGGGGAATGTTTTTCAGCCTGCAAAGGTAGGGAAAAACCACTAAAAATGGGGATATTGTGGGAAGTAAGACGATTCGTGAATTTTCGATTTACGAATGACGATTTACGAGATTTCCGAAAGCATTGAATCTCTATTATAATTCTTAAGAGTTTAAAATTTAGAAAGTAAGCTACCTCATTGGATCTTCATGATTTAGACTTCACTATTAGCCTTTTCTCATTTTAAATTCTCTATTAAAAAGCTGACTGTATCCAAAATGACTGAAGTTCATCAAGATCTCGCAAATCGTAAATCGTTAGTATTCGAGTATTCCCTCCGTGACAAACTGGGATGCACCTTCGAGGCTTCCATGAAGCACGATTCTAAAAGTGGTTCCTTTTCCGACTTCAGAGTTTTTGACAAAGATTTTCCCACCGTGATAGCCTTCGATAATTCGTTTGGCAAGGGTCAAGCCTAATCCCCATCCACGCGGTCGCGTAGAAAACCCGGGATTAAACACACGCTTGTACATATTCTTCTCCATTCCTTTTCCAGTATCAGTGATATCGACAATAACATATTTGTCGCTATCCTGAAGGATATCAATGTTGATGGTTCCTTTTCCCTTCATGGCGTCAACGGCATTTTTACAGATATTCTCGATAACCCATTCGAAAAGCGGGCGATTCATCATGGCATCGAGATCTTTAGAATCTGCATTGATATTCATGTCCACTTTGGTCGAAATCCTAGGTCTCAAATAGGTGATCGTCTCCTCAATGCTTTCGTATAGATTTTCAGGCTGGATCACCGGCTTGCTCCCGATGCTGCTAAATCGCTCTGTTACCATTCTGAGCTTCACTACATCTTTATCCATTTCTTGGATAATTTCACGGTTTTCTTCCCAAACTGGAGAATTCCGCAGGTAATCAATCCAAGCCATCAAAGAAGCGATGGGTGTCCCCAATTGATGAGCCGTCTCTTTGGTCAATCCAGCCCAAACACGATTTTGCTCGGCAATTTTGCTTTGATTAAAAAGAGTGTAAGCTAATACTCCGAAAAGAATAATAACAGCCAGCTGCACATAGGGATAATATTTGAGGTTAAGAAGAAGCTCAGAATTCCTGTAGAAGACTTGGATATCTGCCTCTTCGAGTAAAATCGGTTCATACTCTGCTTGCATCTCTTCTAGCTCTGCTTCCAAGGTCCGAATAGAATCCAGCGCATCAGCATTTTTCTTGAAGGGAATATTCCTAAACTCAATTGGATCTCCTTCCGAATCGACCATGATGATCGGAATAGAATAGTTCTGCTGAATGATTTCCTGATTGATAAAAGTAAGGTTCTCAGCATTACTCGCGGCATATTCAAGTGCGGCGGAGAGTAGCTCAATCTGCCTACGCTCTCGTTCTTTCAGCTCATTTACAAGACGATTGGTATACCAGATCGAACCAGAGCCAATGACTATTGACACAAAGACCACCAGCCATTTGACTTGTTTCTTGTTACTGTAAAGATCGACTGAGGTAAGGTCTTGGAATCGGTTTTTCATCTGATCAAAGGTGACTCAATTACTAACTAGCGCATCGGGAAGTTAGTATATGCTTGGGGAATTTAAATCCCAAAACTCAAACCACTAAAGTTGAATTTAAAATTTTATTTTTGATTGAGAAATCTAATCGCAGCGCAAACAATCGACTTTTCCCTATTTGAATTAGTCAGTTCTGGTTCTGATCCTAGTATCAATTATTTGTTTTGATCCACTTCCAAAGGGTCTTATACGTAGGTTTGGTTCCATGCATGAGGATTCCGATTCGGTAGATTTTTCCCGCTAACCAAGTAGTTGCCAGAAAGCCAAGAATCAACAGCCCCATAGATAAGGCTAGTTCAATTCCCGGCACGCCATAACTCACTCTTCCCATCATGGCTATCGGTGAAGTGAGTGGGATAATGGAAAGCCAAAAAGACGTGGTGCTATTTGGGTCATTCAGCACAAATACAAAGAGACCCATGTATGCGACTATCAAAGGGATTGTCACAGGGAGCATAAACTGTTGCGCGTCTGAAGGGGCATCTACTGCAGATCCGATTCCGGCAAAAAGCGCTCCGTACATCAAATACCCACCCAGGAAATAAAAGATAAAACAGAGTACTATCTCCGTCACATTAATTCCAGAAAGCATCTGAAGAATATCTCCCAATTCAGAATTAGGCATCGATTGACCTAAGTCTGAACTGGCCATTTCCATCGCTTGTTGCTGCGGCATTTGCATTCCTAGGAATCCGGTGACCACTGTAGTTAATGTGCCAATCAGTAAAATCCAGATTATCAATTGGGTAAGTCCGACAGCGGCAATCCCTAAAATTTTACCCATCATCAATTGAAAAGGCTTCAATGAGGATACTAGAATTTCCACAATACGGCTGGACTTCTCCTCGATGACGCCTTGCATGATCTGATTGCCATAAATGAAAATAAACATGTAAATCAGAATCCCCGCCAAAAACCCTATCGCGTAATTGACAGTAGCATCGCTTACCGTTTCGGTCCCTTGATCATCAAGCGTGATGGACTTGATTGCGACTTTGGTTCGGACGTCGTTGATGATTTTAGGATCAATCCCACTTTCAAATAAACGTTGTTCCTCGATTTTCTTTTTGAGGTTGTTTTCCAAATAGTTGATCAAATTCATATTTGGATTCTCCTCGCCATAATAAGTAATCCCCATTGGAGATTTCAGATCAATCTTTGGTATCAGTAAAAATCCATAGCGTTCTCCATTTTGAACTAGTTCTTTGGCTTCCTCGACCGTTGTATTGGAAAATGAAAATGCGTACTGGTCCGAACTCTCAAGGAAAAAGAGCTTGTTTTCGTCAATTACCTCAATGATTCGTAGCGATTGATTGTCTTTTTCTTCCAATGCGATCCAAACGAAGACGCCCATGATCGCCGGAAAGATAAGTGGAGTCAGCAAAGTGACTAATAGGAATGATTTTTTCTTTACGCGAGCGAGGTATTCTCGCTGGATGACAAGCCAGATTTTATCCATTTTCTGATGCTTTTACTTGATGAATAAAAATCTCTTCCATACTTGGAATTACTTCTTGGAACTTCATAATTTCCCCATATTCCATCAACTCGTGAAGCAACTGATTGGGGGTTTTACCACTTAGTGGAAGTGTAAAATGAAAGGATGAGTCTTCCTGCTTTGCTGCCCACTCCTTGGGGATCATCTGAACCAAGTGATCAATCGTAATAGAATAAACTTCGGGACGAAAGCTTGATTTGACTTGTTTAATCGTCCCATCTAGAATTTTCTTGGAACGGTTGATCATCGCAACTTGATCGCAGAGTAGCTCCACAGACTCCATTCGATGAGTTGAAAGGATCACTGTGGTTCCTTTTTCTTTCAGTGCCAAAATCTCATTTTTAATAATTTCCGCATTCACTGGATCAAATCCTGAAAAGGGTTCATCCAAAATCAAAAGTGGCGGATTATGAATTACCGTGGAGATAAACTGGACTTTTTGAGCCATTCCTTTCGAAAGGTCTTCAATCTTTTTTTGTTTCCAGTTCGAGATTTCCAACCTATCCAACCAATGATTGATCTTGCTTTTAGCATCCACAGAGGAGAGTCCCTTTAGCCTGGCAAAATAAATCATTTGATCCCAGACAGACATTTTTTTATACAGTCCACGCTCCTCAGGCAAATATCCGATCTGTGCGATATGTTTTGGAGCCAGTAATTCTCCATTGATAAAAATAGAACCCGAGTCACTATCAATGATTTGATTGATGATTCGGATCAGGGTTGTTTTTCCTGCTCCATTTGGTCCCAAAAGGCCGAAAATAATACCCTTTGAAACCTCCAGATCTACGTCTGAAAGTGCTTTTGTAGCATTATAGGATTTACTGAGTTTTTCAATTTTTAGCATTCCCTCAAAAAGTAAGCATTATTCAACAGTAATAGAACCCACTCCAACATCAATGGTTAATTCAATTCGTCTAGGATCCGATTCCTTATATCCTCGCGTGACATATGTATCATCACCCAAAGCCTTAAAATATTTTGGAATGGTGGTCCTACACATTGGTGTAGTTTTCATTTTTATTTTGATCGGGTAAGAATCCGAAGGCAAGGTTAAATTCAACGTACCAGCACCAACTGCCGCTATGACTTGACTACCATTAGACATTCCGCCTGAGAAGTCAAGGTTGATTTTCCCGTAGTTAACTTCGACGATTATCTTTTTAGCATTGGTGAAATTAATCTTATCCAATGTCACGGTACCCATATTCAGGGTGACGAGTAGCGTGTCCATTTGGACTTGGTTTGGACTTTCTGAGCTATAATGCACATGGACATCCGCACTTGCACTTTTTATTTTCAATTGATTGATGGTCAAATTGGCCAGATCAAAATCCGATCTCCCCATTCCAAGGTTAAAATCAAGGTGATACAGGAAGTTAGTCGTAAGACCAAGGTCCCAAGTATGGTCAAAATCTACAGATGAACTCGAGAAAATTTTGGAAGTGATACTTTTGCCCAAGTTTTCTGACTCAACATTCTTATGAACCAGAGCTGCGGTGAGCACATTATTTGAAATAGAATAAGTGAAAACCGGGAGGATATTGGTCTTTTCTAAGTGGCCGTGAATATAAAGCGGATCTGTTGAGCGAATTCTCTTGAGGTTAGTTGTGCTTTTGTAGGAAGTAAATTCTACAACTGCCAATTCAAACCCTTTGGTCTGGGTAACCTTAAACTCTTTAATTAATTGCGCCTTACTTAGACTCACTCCTCCAAAAAACATCAGGAAAAGTAGACACAAATTTCTAAGCATAGGATTAAGGTACGGGTTGACTTTCAAAAAGTTTTTTAAAATTATAAAAAAAGCCAGAATTGCTTCTGGCTTAAATTTTTAAAAGAACTCCTTCATTTTATCGAAGAAGGTTTTATCCCCTTTTCCCGGATCGGGTTTGAAGTTTTCTGAATTCAGCAAACTCTCGAGTGTTTGTCTTTCTTCCTTCGAAAGGTGAGTTGGTGTCCAAACGTTAACCATGATTAATTGGTCTCCTTTGGTGTATCCATTGATATCTTTTATCCCTTTCCCTTTCAATCGAAGCATTTTGCCTGATTGGGTCCCTGGATCAATTTTAATTTTCACTTTGCCTTCGATCGTAGGAACCTCTATAGATGCGCCTAACGCTGCGTCAATAAATGATACATAAAGATCAAAGATCACATTATTCCCGTCTCGCTGAAACGTAGTATCCTCTATTTCCTCAATAACAATGAGTAGATCACCTGCTATTCCTCCTGGAATCTCATTCCCTTTTCCCGACATACTAAGTTGCATGCCTTCAGCCACTCCACCTGGAATATTGATTGAGATAACCTCTTCTTTGATGATTAAGCCTCTTGAGTCCGCTTCTGCTGGCTTCTTATCTACCAATTGGCCATTTCCTCCACAGACTCCGCAAGTACTCGCAGAGACCATTTGACCAAGCATAGTATTGACTACTTTCTTGATTTGTCCTGAACCTTGACAAGAAGAACAAGTCTTGAAAGAAACTCCGTCGGCAACAAGGTGACGTTTTACTTTAATTTTCTTTTCTACACCATTTGCGATCTCACTCAAGTTCATTTTGAGTTTGACCCTTAGATTCGAACCTTTTTTGGTACGTCGACCTCCGCCTCCGCCTCCGAAAAATGAGCCAAAACCACCTGCTCCCCCGCCACCGAATATATCACCGAATTGAGAGAAAATATCCTCCATATTCATTCCGCCTCCACCGTAACCTCCGGCTCCACCGACGCCCTGGTGACCGAATTGATCATACCTTTGCTTCTTCTCAGGATTGCTTAGAACTTCATAAGCTTCAGCAGCTTCCTTAAATTTATCCTCTGCCGCAGGGTTATCCGGGTTTTTATCTGGATGAAACTGTATAGCAAGTTTTCGATATGCTTTTTTTATTTCATCCGCCGTAGCGGACTTTGATACTCCAAGTACTTCGTAATAATCTCTTTTTGACATAATTTTATGCTCCAGTCACTACTTTAGCAAAGCGAATTACTTTATCGCCAAGCTTATATCCTTTCTCTACTACATCCACAACTTTACCCTTCAACTTCTCGCTTGGTGCTGGTATCTGCGTGATTGCCTCTTGGGTATCTGCATCAAAATTTTTCCCTACAAGGTCTTCCATTGGCATCAGGCCTTTGCTCGTAAGAATTCTTACTAATTTTTGAAAAATCAATAAATTCCCTTCTCTTACTTTCGTACTGTCAGATTCAGATTCACTTGCCTTTAGGGATCTCTCAAAATCATCAACTACCGGAATTAAATCTTTTAAAACGTCTTCAGAGGCTGTAGTAATTAGATCCAAACGTTCCTTTGAGGTTCTTTTTCGGTAATTTTCGAAGTCAGAATAAAGCCTCAAATATTTATTTTTCAACTCCAAAATCTCTTCCTCAAGCGAATTTTCGACAGGGTTTAAATTATCAGCCCCCCCTGCTTCTTTAACTAATTCCTCTAAGTTCACTTCGGTAATTTCTTCGTTAACAGGTGTATCGTTTTGATTCTTTTCCTGATCAAGTTGCTCTTTATCTTTCATAGATTAATTCTTTCTAGTTGGCTTAACTCTTTTATCAATATTGTTGCCAGTAGGCAAAAACTGACAATCTGGCATTTTAATCATTGTGAATTGCCTGCCAAATCAAGTCTTTAAGTTTATCTAAGTTGAATTGCGACACTGAAGAAATAAAAGTGAAGGGGATTCCCTTAGGAACTTCTCGCTCCATCTCTCGCATCAGTTCCTCATCCAACATATCTGCTTTGCTTATCGCTAAAATCCTTCTCTTATCAAGCAATTCAGGGTTATATTTTTCTAGCTCTCCGATAAGGATATCATATTGCTTTTTCAAATCTGGCGCATCTGCAGGAATCATGAAAAGTAATATTGAGTTGCGCTCAATATGCCTCAAAAATCGAATTCCAAGACCTTTTCCTTCTGCAGCCCCCTCGATAATCCCAGGTATATCTGCCATTACAAAAGATTGATCTCCTCGGTAGGCTACCACTCCAAGATTTGGAACTAAAGTCGTAAATGGATAGTCTCCAATCTCTGGTCTAGCTGCAGAAATTGATGAAAGGAGCGTAGACTTCCCCGCGTTAGGAAAACCCACCAAACCAACATCTGCGAGAAGCTTTAATTCTAAAATAATCCATTCCTCAATTCCGGTCTCTCCCGGCTGAGAATAATGTGGAGCCTGATTAGTTGAAGTTTTGAAATGATCATTACCTAATCCTCCTCTTCCACCTTTGGTCAAGATTACTTCTTGCCCATCTTCAGTGATTTCAAATCTTTTTTCTCCTGTTTCCGCATCTTTAGCAATTGTACCAAGTGGTACTTGTAAGATGACGTCTTTACCATCCGCGCCGGTTCTTCTTCCTCCTTCGCCATGGTTACCCGCATCTGCAATGACGTGCTTTTTATACTTTAGGTGTAAAAGAGTCCAAACTTGAGTTGTTCCTCTCAGAATGATGTGCCCTCCTCTACCTCCATCTCCTCCATCAGGTCCACCTTTGGGAACATGCTTTTCTCTTCTAAAGTGCAAAGCACCTGGACCTCCTGCTCCAGATCTGGAACAGAACTTCACATAATCGATAAAATTGGAATCAGCCATTTGATGAAAATAAAAAGGCTAAGCAACAATGCTTAGCCAAGTTTTGATTTGCAAATTTAAGAAAATTAACGGGATCAGTAGCTATCGATCACAGAACTGATAGAGGCAAAGATTTGATCAATCTCCCCTACTCCATTTATCTTGCTGAATTTGTTTTGTTTGGAATAAAAGTCTGCCACCGGAAGGGTTTCGTCCAAATAAACTTTAATTCTAGTGTTTATTTTCTGCTCGTCTTGGTCATCCACCCGATTTGAGGTTTTTCCTCGTTCTATAATTCTAGCTTTTAAAACGTCTTCTGGAACCTCCAGAGCTATCATTCCAGAGATTGAAAGTCCATGAATAGCCAACATTTTATCCAGTGCCTCAGCTTGAGCTGTTGTCCGAGGGAATCCGTCAAAAATATATCCCTGAGTACTGTTTTTGGATTCATTGACTTTATCATCAACCATACCAATTACAACCTCATCAGGGACTAATCGGCCCTCGTCCATATATTTTTTGGCCAGAACCCCTAATTCCGTCCCTTCTCCGAGATGTTTTCTGAATAAATCTCCGGTAGAAAGATGAGTCAAACCATACTTCTCTATCAATTTCTCACTTTGCGTTCCCTTTCCTGCACCAGGAGGGCCAAATAATACAATATTGTACATTAGTAGGTATTAATTAAGAAGTCTCGAGCTGATAGATTAAAGGAAGATTTCTGCCTAATCCATCATAATCCAGACCATATCCGACCACAAATTTATTCGGAATTTCAAAACCCACATAATCTAAAGCATAATTAAACCGAAAAGCTTCTGGTTTGAAAAGCAAAGTGGCTATTGAAATGCTAGCTGGATCATAAGTCCTAAACTCGGAAATCAAGTAGTCCATGCTAGTCCCAGTATCGACAATATCCTCTACGATCAGGACATTTTTCCTTCTCAAATCATCATTTAGACCTATTATCGATTTTACAATCCCAGAACTTTCTACGCCTTCGTAACTATTGATTTTAATAAAAGAAACTTGATGCGGTACAGTGATATTCCTACATAAATCTGCAAGAAAAATAAAAGCCCCATTCAAAACTCCGACAACAATTAGGTCCTTTCCGGCAAAATCTTCAGAAATTTGACTTCCTAAACCTATAATTCTATTTGAAAGAGTCTCTTCATTTAAGTATGGCTGAAAAAACTGATCATGAATTTTAATTAAAGACATCTATTAGAGTTTAGCGACTAAAAACTTATACATCTCAATCATTGCCTCAAGATCTTTCAGAGACACCTTCTCATTTGGTGTGTGCACGTTATCCTCGGGAGCGCCAATAAAACACCAATCTATTGCATAAGGAGAAAATTGAACTTCTCGCCCATCGCTACCGCCAAATTCTTCAACCTCTAACTGGTAAGCTATCCCACTTTCTTTAGCCAAACAAATTATCCGGTCTAGAACTTTTTTTCGAGGAATAAATTTATCTCTTATGGAAATGACAACACCCTCATGATGCCTGACTCCTTCGGTTGTCCAAGTAATGTCGGAGATTAAAGCCTGTTTGATAGGCGCATTTTCTTGAATAAATTTTAATAAAAATGGAACACTTCCTCCACCATGTTCCTCAAAAGTCGAAAACACTACCCAGCCATCAGAAATAGTTTCACAAAGTTTCACAGCAGAATAAATACCAAGCCTATTATCTAAATAAGCAGCAGTGATAAAATCTTTATTAATTCGAATGTTTTGCTTGTAAGAAAGACGAGTCCCCGGTTCAATTCCTCTCGGGAAATCATGAAAATAACCATTTTCATCACCGACTAACTTACATTCAATTTCCCCAAGCGCATCAAAACCAACTAATTCTACCCCTTCAATTATCTCTGGACCACCTATACTAATTAGCTGATTGTCATACCTAACCATGAATCCAATGGTGTCAAGATGGGCAAAAACAGCAGTTCTAGGATTACCAAATTTTAATAGTATGCAATCATGAAAATCTTCGCCTGAGTAAACATCTGGCAAAACTTTCCAATCAGACTTCCGTTGGTAAATGTAGTCTTGAAGAAATTTAGAACACGAATATTCGTCTCCTGAAACCCCATTAATTCTGAGTAATTCAGATAAAAATTTCATTTTTGGCATAAAATATGTTAATTTTCTAATTCAAAGTTTGACAAAAATGACCAGAATTATTTTTTTCACAGAATTGTGTTTTAAATAATTCATTTAGATTTGTAGTAAATTAAAAGTTTATAAATTTGTAATCACATTAATCAACACTTAAAATTTGAAACAAAAATTTTTTGTTATGAAAAAACTAATACTATCAACAATTATGGCAGGCGCTTTGACTTTCGGAGCAAATGCCCAAGAATTTGACAAATGGTCCCTAGAAATAGGTGGCGGTTTCAACAAACCAATGGCTCCACTAGCTGCGGGCTATCTATCGCCAACTTTAAATCTGGGACACCTCGAATTCGGTGCGCGTTACATGTTCAATGAAAAATTTGGTTTAAAGCTAGATTATGGATTTGGATCAATGAACGAGGCAGGTTCAGCAGATGCTGCCACTGGCAGCTTCAACACTAAATACAACAGATTAAATCTGCAGGGTGTTGCCAACATAGGAAGAATCATGAACTTTGAATCGTTTACGCGAAGTTTTGGATTGTTACTTCACGGAGGAGCTGGAATTGGAAGAGTTAATCCTGAAGAAAATGTCTTTAATGATTTCGACGATGATGTATATACTATCATGTTCGGAATTACCCCTCAATTGAAATTAAGTAAAAACATTGCTTTAGTTGGAGACATTTCAACAGTTCTTAACGGTCGTCAGACAGTTACATGGGATGGATCTACCGCAATTAGACCTGCAATCGACAATGGGTTCTTTGGCGCAAATGGAACTTGGTGGTCTGGTACTCTAGGACTTCAGTTCTATTTGGGTAAAAGTGAAGAGCATGCTGATTGGTTTATTGCTGCTGATAAGTATGCTACTAAGGAAGAACTTGCTTCCCAAATCAACGGTATCAAGGACATGTTGAAAGACTCAGATGCTGACGGTGTACCAGATTACTTGGATACAGAGCCAAATACACCTGTCGGAGCTAGAGTTGATTCGAAAGGCACTACTATCGATTCAGATGGTGATGGTATTCCTGATCACATGGATAAATGTCCATTCCTTCCTGGCCCATCATCTACAAACGGATGTCCAGTAGAACAAGTTAAAGAAGAACTTGACTACTTTAAGAAAGCAATCAATGATGGCTATGTAAATGTTTATTATGCATTTGATAGCTCTAAGCCACTTGGTTACTCTTCAAGTTCTGCTAGTTATGTTGCTAATTTTATGAAGAGAAATCCTAGCGTAAGTGTTGAAATAAAAGGATATGCGGATGAGCTAGGTCCAGAAGATTACAACATGAAGCTTTCTGAAAGAAGAGCAAAAGCAGTTTATGATCTTTTAGTTACTTCAGGTGTAGATGGTTCAAGATTATCTTTCAAAGGATATGGCGAAGATACTAGCGTAGACAAATCTTCTGCAGATGCTAGACAAATGGCTAGAAGAGCAAGTTTTGAAGTAAAATAAAATTACTTAAATAATTAAAGCTCGATTTAGATCGGGCTTTTTTTTGCTCTATATTCAAAAGGGAAAACACTACCTCATCCTAACAATTACCAAATGAAAAAAACAATTCTACTCGTAATGCTATTAGGAGTATCCATTTTCGCTATTGCACAGAAACCTTATAATAGGCTTTCCTTCGATATAAATGGCGGATTTAATAAGCCTATGGGGCCACTTACAGGCGGTTATTTATCTCCCACCCTCAATATTGGACATATCGATTTAGGAGGGAGATATATGGTCAACCAATACTTTGGATTTGCCGGAAATTTAGGATTCGGAAGTTTTAGTGAAGTCAAAGATGTAAGTCCTGAATTCAAGACGAATTACCTAAACCTTAGTCTTCGAGGCGTTTGGAATATTGGAAGATCTCTTTCATTTGAATCATTTACAAAAAGGTTTACTGTTTTAGGAGAGTTTGGCGCAGGTGCTGGATATATAAAATCAGAAGATCGGATAATTCCAGATTTCGATCCTGATTATGTTTATTCTTTTAATTCATCATTAAAAGGGCTTTATTCTCTTTCAAATAGAATCAGCTTACAAGGAACTATTTCTATGATTGTGAACGGAAGACAACGATTTACTTTCGACGGAAATGACTTTAATCAGATTGGAAGACCCTTATTACCTGAAATACCTTATGTCCACGCTACTGCTACCTGGTGGACCGGTACCATAGGGCTTAATTTTTACTTAGGGAAAAATGAGACTCATGCAGATTGGTTCATAGAAGCTGATAAGTATGCTACTAAGGAAGAACTCGCTTCTAATATCAATGAAATCAAGGATATGCTGAAGGACTCTGATGGTGATGGAATTCCGGATTATTTGGATGCTGAACCTAATACTCCTGAAGGAGCAAGAGTTGATTCAAGAGGCACAACAATAGATTCAGACAGTGATGGTATTCCTGATCATTTGGATAAGTGTCCTTTCCTTCCTGGTCCATCTTCCACAAACGGATGCCCAGTGGAGAAAATCATAGAAGAAGTTGATTATTTTAAAAAAGCAATCAATGATGGTTATGTAAATATTTATTATGGATTTGACAGTGCTACTCCACTTGATTATTCTTCAAACTCAGCTGGATATGTCGCTAACTTCATGAAAAGAAATCCTGGAGTAAGTGTTGAGATTCAAGGATATGCGGATGAGTTAGGACCTGAAGATTACAATATCAAGCTTTCTGAAAAAAGAGCGAAAACTATTTATGACCTTTTAGTTTCTTCAGGTGTGGATGCTTCAAGATTATCCTTTAAAGGATACGGAGAAGATACTTCTGTAGATAAAGCATCGGCTGATGCAAGGCAGATGGCTAGGCGAGCAAGCTTTGAAATAAAGTAAGTGGTCAAAATAACTCAAGAAATCCTGACCAAATAGTCAGGATTTCTTTTTTTAATTGAGTCTAAAAGTCTTTCAGTTGCCAATGAATAAGTTAACCATCCAAAGTGGTCTACTCTCAGTCGTTTGGGATTCTTACTTACATTTGTTCATACTACCATAATGTAATAAATGCTAGCTTTTTTGATTGTATCCCAATCAACTCAGGGTTTTATTTTATCTTTAAGCCATGTTTATATTATCAGAGACTCCCTCTATAGCTAACAAGTTCATAGCTGAAATGAGAGATGTAGCCATACAAAAGGACCGTCTGAGATTTCGTAAAAATCTAGAAAGGTTAGGTGAGTTGTTTGCATTTGAGATTTCGAAAAAATTTGATTTTGAAGAATGCATCGTTCAAACCCCTCTTGCAAAAACAGCGATTCAAGTTCCAAAAGACAATCCAGTATTATTGTCTATAATGAGAGCTTCACTCCCTTTTTATCAGGGTTTTTTGAATTTTTTCGATCATGCTGAAAGTGGTTTTATCGGGGCTTTCCGTGAGGAAAATGAGAAGGAAGACTTAACAATTAATCTTGGCTATTGCGCTAGTCCTTACCTTCAAGATCGAGTAGTTATTTTAGCTGATCCAATGTTGGCAACTGGGAAATCAATTTTAGAATCGATAGATGTGATTTGTAGAAATGGTATCCCAAAACATCTTCATATCGCATCAATCTTTGCTGCCCCAGAAGGAATAAAACTTCTGGAATCCGAAATAAAAATCCCATTTACCCTTTGGATTGGTAATCTGGATCAAAAGTTAAACGACAAATTCTACATTGTCCCTGGATTGGGTGATGCTGGGGATCTCGCTTTTGGTCCTAAAATTTAATCAAATCTATGCTTGCTTACTTTCTTTTATTATTTGGACTAGTCATTTTATTAGCTGGCGGAAAAATACTTGTTGATGGTGCATCAGGGATTGCATTAAAGCTGGGTATGAGTGCAGGTCTCATAGGATTAACAATCGTTGCTTTTGGAACGTCCACCCCAGAACTATTGGTCAGTGTAAATGCTGCACTAAAAGGCAATAGTGATATCTCCATTGGAAATGTGATTGGTTCCAATATTGCTAACATCGCCTTAGTTCTTGGTGTTTCAGGCATGTTTTACCCAATTCTTATTAAGTCTAATCACCTAAAATTTGAGTATTTAATCACCCTTCTAGTCTCTTTGTTATTCTTTGTACTGAGTTACAATGAAGTGATTTCAACACTCGAAGGCATATTATTATTTGCGCTATTCATTGGATTCAATGTTTATCTGTTCAAGACAAGTACCAATGATGACCCAGAAGTAGTAGAAGAGCTAGAGCTTGCCAAAAACTTGAGTTGGTTTAAATCAATTATTTATTTTGTTGGGGGAATCATCGGCCTATATATCGGCTCAGAACTTCTAGTGGAGAATGCGGTATTGATATCTAGAGAATTTGGAGTTTCTGAACGGATAATTGGGGTTACAATTATTGCAATCGGAACTAGTCTTCCTGAATTGATAACTTCTATAATCGCTGCCCTTTCCAAACGGACTGATCTTGCCTTAGGAAATATTCTAGGGAGCAACATCATGAATATTCTTTCAATTATTGGTTTAACTGCTATTATTAAACCAATCGGGGTATCTGTCGAGTTTATCAATTCTGATTTCCTTTGGATGCTAGGCATCACTATATTTTTATTCCCCCTTATGAAGACTAAAATGAGGATCTCCAAAATAGAAGGCGCTCTTTTACTCTTGAGTTATGGGGCATATTTGTTTTTCTTATTGTAATGGAAAAGGTCCTGGAGCTATTAGGGATCTATTTTCTTTGTGGATTCAAGTTTATAGCTGGACCCATCCTAGGTTCCGCGGCAGGATTTAATCTGATTACCACTTGTCTTGTTACCATATCAGGAATGATGACAAGTGTAACCATTTTTGCATTAGCTGGCCAGAAATTCAAAACTTATTGGGAATCAAAATTGGCCAAACCAAAACCGAAATTTTCTCGAAAAAATCGACGTATAGTTTCCATTTGGAGAAAATATGGAGAAATAGGAATTGCCTTTTTCACTCCTCTTTTCCTTACTCCAATAGGGGGCACCTTAATCATGGTTTCTTTCGGGGTCAAGAAAAGAAGAATTCTGGGTTTAATGTTGTTTAGTGCCATTTT
>JAFMBQ010000544.1 GCA_017858365.1 Algoriphagus sp.
ATTTTTGGTGAAATTTCCAATTTGGTTTCAAATAAGAAATTTGAAATGAACAATTATCTGGAGTAATTTCATTTGGAAACATCATTAAAAAAATGGGATTGATCAGAAAGTGGGCTTTAAAATAGGCATTCACCAAAATTGACGCAGAGCCCTCTTTCACACAGATTTAGTGGCTTACTTTAACTCGGAATATCTAATGTTACAGATGCTTATGAATGTTTGAAAGTATTAGTACAAAATTTATAACCAATGCAGATACACCGCACAGATAAAACCAACCTTTGCATTAAAGAATATCAGACATGAAATTTTTTTACCATTTCCAACATATCAATCTCATGAACGATCCACGTTTTGCGTTGGAAAGGCTTTATGCCTTTTTAGAAAGTGATGTCCGGGTGTTTAATCTACAGGGATATGCGGTAAGTGGTAAAATAATTTTGCTCAAAGGTTTGGTCGAGTAAATAGATAAAAACGGTCGAAATTTATGCAAATATTTTTTGGAATAGTAAAGAATTATCTTCCTGAAAAGGGTTTTGGATTTCTTATTCATCCCCTTTCTCTGGGTCCTAATTATGATGTATTTTTTCACATAAATAAAGTGGAGAGATTTAATATAGATACAGCCCAAAAGTTATTTTCCTATAAATCAACTGACCATATCTGCTTTTGGTATATACCAGAAACTACACAAAAAGGTGAGCAGCTAAAAAAAATTTTAAGCCCTCAAGAAGTTTACCATTTACAACAAGAAGACTCGAGTGAATTAATAAATAAAATTAGGTCTATTTGGAGTGTTATTGAAAAGCCAATACCATTTTGGTTGAGTGAGGTAACGATTGGTTTACTTGGTTCAAATGGAATCAATGAATTAAAATTTAAGAGAGAAGCACTAATTCAAAAGAGAGATGAGGAACGGGAAAAGCAACGTATAGAACAAGACAGGTTAAGAATGATTGAAGAAGAAAAGGCGAGAATAGAGCAAGAAAAAAGAGCTGAAGAGAGAAAGAGGTATGAAGAACAGAGAGAAAAAGCTGAAGAAGAAAGGAAGCGGCAACAAGAGAAAAAAGAGCTACAACTAAAAATTGAAGAGGATGAGTTTGAACTCCTCGTTGCTGAAATGGAGCCAAAGGACTTTACCATGAGTCATCAAGTTTCAAATTACATTATTAGACACAGGTTAGGGGACAAATACCAAAATATTTCAGGGGTTTTAGAAATGGAGAATCGAACCTCATCATGGAAATTCAACGGAGGTTTCCCACCAAAAATTTATGCTAGGTTATGTGAAAGGCTTAATCTTAGTAATAAAGGAACAGATTCAAAAGTAACAGGATTTACTTCGTTTAAAGACTTGAAAAACCATTAAAAGGTTTTTAGACACTATCCCGAATTTTTGATTTTGCGCAAAAACTTTATTACTAAACCCATTCTTTTTAATGCATTCATCTTTCTCGCTCCTTAAATTATGACTAAAGCCGAAGTGCTAAAATTTTCATCTTCAAACTTTAAGTTTATTATTTTTACCTTAAATAAAAATCACATTTGAAAGATCAACCTCTGAAAAATCTGCTTTATTTAGATTGGCCTCGGATAATATTGCCTCACTCAAATCAGCTCTTTTAAAATTTGCACCTTCAATATTACAACCTTCAATATTTGATTTTGTTAGATTTGCTCTCAAGAAAACACAATTTTTTAAATTAGCGTTAATTAATTGTGATTTTATTAAACTTGCATAATATAGGTATGCTTTCTCAAGATTTGCATCACAAAGATTTGCCTCATCCAGCCTTGCAAAATATAGGTTTGCTTTGCTTAAATTTACTTTTTGTAAATTAGCATTTTGTAAATTAATTCCGGTTAAATCCGCACCTGATAAATCTGCACCTGACAAATCTGCATTGGATAAATCTAAGTAACTTAGATTTATTTGTGAAAGGTACTTATCCTTAAGATCTATCTTTTCTCCTTTAGAGATTAGTAATTCAATTTGCTCTCTGTTTATATCTAACTTTTTGAATTCTAAAACGGAAGTGTCTAATCCTTCTAATTTGATACCATCTAAGTTTGTTTCTACCAGTATAGTTCCTGAAATATTCAATCCTTGAATATCTGCACCTGTCAAATTTGCATAAGATAAATTGGCATAAGATAAATCTGCATAGGAAAGATTGGCATTTATTAAAACCGCCTCTCTTAAATTTGCATTTTTTAAAGAAGCTGATACAAATGTTGTATTCTTAAAATTAATTTTTGAAAGATTTGTGTAACATAAGTTAGCCTCATCAAAATTCACATTATTAATTTCTGCATTAACCAAAGAACTTTTCTCTAAATTTGCTTTAGATAAATTTGAGTTAACCAGTTTTGCCCCTTGTAAATTAGCTCCTTTGAGTATTGCACGCTCTAAATTTGCACCCTCTAAATTCATACTAATAATTGGATCAGAATCGACTAATGAAGGTTTAGGAATAAATCTTCCACCGTTTATTTCCATTGTATTGATTTGAGACAAGTTTGCACCTTTTAAATTACAAAAGGATAGATTTGTGCCTCTTAGGTTTGCTTTACAAAGATTTGCATTACGCAAATTTGCGTTTGTGAGATCTGCTAGAAAAATAACTGCCTCCTCAAGGTTTACAAATGAAAGGTCTGAGCCTATCATAATAGCATAACGTAAATTAGTATTTTTTAAAGATGCAAAAGATAAATCTGTTTCAATTAAAATTGAATTTTTAAAATTGCAACCATTTAAGACCGTATTTCTCAAATTGGCTCTAGAAAGGTTGGAACCTTCGAAGTTTGCCTCAGAAAGATCTAAGGCGCTTAAATCTATTCCTATCAAGTTCAAATAAGAAAGATTTAATGTCTTCCCGGTTTTAATGATTTCCTTAACTTTACTTCTAGTTAATTGATTAAAGTTTTCCATAATTTTATTCGTTATTGTTTAAATTACTTTAAATGATTCTATATGGCCGTATATACTTGAGTATAACCCGATATTAATTACCTTATAGTCTATTTTTATTAAAGCCCACTTATTATTTGCATACCATTTCGCTTTATTCCTGGCATGGTTCTTTTCCCTATAGTTTTCAGAAAATTTAGACTCAAATTCGCCTATTTTATCTAAAAAATTGACATAATAAAATTCTTTTTGAAAAGTTTTTGCATCTTCTCTATATTTATAATCCCCATCTGAAAAATTTACTTTTTTTGCCATTAGTTCATTTTTCTATTTGATTAATTAATTTTCAATACAAAGATAAAAGCTATTTG
>JAFMBQ010000051.1 GCA_017858365.1 Algoriphagus sp.
CCATTTGGCAAATGCTATGCCAAAAGAAAAGAAAGTAATCCTTGAAAAAAGCAAGTAAAAAAATCAGATGAAGCCTGATTAGCTGCTAAATCAAATTAATCTTCAGTTGGAATCTCAAAAGGAGCAAAACTATTCTGGAAGAAAATATTTCCCGAAAGTCTCCGCAACTCGATTTCCTGCTCTTTGATATTGAAGATCGAAGTGATCAAACGATTCTGAGCAGTAAGTAAATTAACCTGCGCATCTCGGAATTCGAGATAGGAAGAAATACCTAATCGAAATCGCTCCAAGGCAATTTCAGTACTCTCTTTAGCTGTTTGATAATTTTTCTTTTCCACCTCTAAGAGGTTCCTATTCGTTTGATAAGTATTGTAAGATCGGTGGATGTCAGATTTCAGCTGAATCTCAAATTGGTCGGTGGCAAAGGACTGGATATTTTGCTGAACCTTGGCATTTTGGATTCTCCTATTCAAGGTTAATCCACTGAACAAGTTGATGGTAATATTTCCCCCACCATTAAATCCTTGTCGCTGATTTTGAATCAGAAATCCTGCATCCGAATTGGAAGTATTATTCACGTAATTCCCATTCAAGTTCAAAATTGGAAGCCGGGAAGCCCGGAGCTCTTTCATTTGAAGAAACGCAACATTTTCTGCGCGCTGCGCGATTAGCAGATCCTTATTTTCCGTAAAAGCATTTTCCTGAAGATCAAGAAGCAACAAAGGATCCCCAATCAAAATGGTGTCTTTTACAGTAAACTTGGTGTCTGGATCTAATGCCATCAGTTCATTAAGGTTCACTCTGGAATTTTGTATGATTTGCTCTTGAGTCAAAAGCAAGGTTAAATCTGAATTGTAATCTACCTGAGCAGTCAGAAAATCTCGTTTTCCTGCTCCTCCTAACTCATATTGTGCTCTAGCGATATCTAGTCGAGACTGGCTGAGCTCTAAAGTATTTTTCAATACTTCGTAGCGCTGTAATTCCAGCACTAGTCTATAATAAGCAGAAGAGATTCCAGCGACCGTGTTTTCCACCACCACTTTAGCTTCCAGTTCAGAAATTTCAGTCAATTGTCCCAAACGCTTCATGACTATAAAAGTCTCCGGTCTGAAACCGTAAATTGCCGCAATGTTAAAATTTTCATTTCTGGATTTCGCATTGTCAATCTGTCGAGGTTCAGGATCATTGACGAATTTCTGAGTCACATCTTCTTTGCTGAAAGACCTTAGGTAGGTAGTATTCAATTGAGGAAGCAATAGATCTCCAACACCTATTTTCTCATCTCCCTGACGAAGGGTCACCGTTTCGACTGCAATTTTCACTTGTAAATTATTTTCCAGTCCCAATTGAATGGCTTTTTCCAAATCAAGGGATTCTTCACTTTGGGCAAATAAACAGGTAGAAATGCTACTCAATAAGAGTAATAGGGTAATTCTCTTCATTAAATTCGTGCTAGTCTAGCTTCTTTTGAAGTCAAGTATGTATAAATAGCTGGGATAATAAATAAAGTTAAGACTGTCGCTAAAGCCAATCCACCAATCACGGTCGCTCCCATCGGAACCCGACTCTCTGCTCCTGCTCCAAGTGCTAAAGCAATTGGGAGAATACCCAGAATAGTTGATAAACTAGTCATTAGAATAGGTCGGAATCTGGCTACTGCTGCTCCAAAAATTGCTTCATCTACTCCCATCCCCTGAGCTTTACGCTGATTTGCAAACTCTACAATTAGAATTCCGTTTTTGGTCACCAAACCAATCAGCATGATAATTCCAATCTGGCTGAAAATATTCAGTGTATAGTCAAAGATCCACAGTGTAAATAAGGCCCCAAAGAGTGCCAATGGTACGGTAAACATAATCGTCAATGGATCTCTGAAGCTTTCAAACTGAGCAGAAAGCACCAAGTAAATCAAGATCAAAGCAAATAAGAATGCAAAAAGCAAACTATTTGAACTCTCTCGAAATTCCTTAGATGGTCCGGCTACGTCTGTGGAAAACGAATCATCTAGAACGTTTGCAGCAATCCGATCCATTTCGTCCAGGCCATTTCCAATGGTATATCCTTCAGCAAGATTAGCGGAAACAGTTGCGCTCACGAATCTATTATATCTGTACAATTGCGGAGGAGTACTTTTTTCTACCACACGCACTAGATTATCCAATTGAATTAGTTCTCCATTATCTGCTCGAACGTAGAGCATCCGAAGATTTACCGGCTCATTTCGGTCTTGAATCTGCATTTCTCCGACGACCTGGTATTGCTTTCCTTCCCGAATGAAATACGCAAATCGCTGTCCAGAGTAAGAGAGCTGAAGCGTACGAGCAATCTCCTGAACAGAAACACCCACATTTCTAGCTTTCTCACGATCGATTTCAATTTCTAATTCAGGTTTAGTGAATTTCAAATTAATATCTGAGAAAATAAAGGCTGGACTTTTATTAGTCTCTTCCAAAAAGGTAGGAATGATTGCTTTCAATTTATCCAAGGTTGGTGCCTGTATTACATACTGCACAGGAAGGCCTCCTCGTCGATCTCCTATGGACTGTGCTTGAGAGGCAAAAGCCCTAACTGAGGTAATCGTCCTTAGCTTCTGATTAATTTGATCATAGATCTGTTGTTGGGATCGTTCTCGCTTATCTGCATCCGTCAGAATCATACGAATAAATCCAGAATTGGTACTGGCTGTACCGAAACCTGGTGATGTCACACTTATCATTCTGATTCGTTCCTCTTTTGGTATTTCCTCCATGAAGTCACGGGTCAATTGATCGATTACCGGATCCATATAACCGAAAGTTGCTCCTTCCGGGCCAGCCATATTGATTCGTATTTCTCCGCGATCTTCGGTTGGAGCAAGTTCGGTCTGAATGTTATTAAACAACCAATAAATCCCAGCTCCCATCACTCCGATCATCACAAATGCAACCCATCGGATTTTCATAAATCCACTCAGAGCCTTATCATATTGACTATTGATCCATACAAAAGCTGGCTCGGTAAAATTGTAAAACGCATTGTGCTTTTCTCGTCTCTTAAGCAATTTCGAACTTAGCATAGGTGCCATGGTCAATGCCACAAAGGAGGAAATAATCACTGCGCCGGCGACTACGATTCCAAATTCCTTAAAAAGTCTACCCGTGGTTCCCGTTAGGAAAATTACTGGTAGAAATACCGCTGCCAAAGCCACAGTAGTAGCGATAACTGCGAAGAAAATCTCCTCTGATCCCTTTTCAGCTGCTTCCTGAGGATTTTCTCCTTTCTCTATTCGAGTATAAATATTCTCCAAGACCACGATGGCATCATCAACCACTAAGCCTATCGAGAGAACGATTCCCAAAAGTGTCAGTACGTTGATAGAAAAATCCATCAAATACATGATAAAGAATACACCTATGAGGGAAATAGGAATGGTAAGAACTGGAATGAAGGTGGTTCTCCAATCTCGAAGAAATAGGAAAATGATTGCAACGACTAGGAAGAATGCAATGACGATCGTCTCTTGTACTTCAGCTATTGAGTTTCGAATGTATTTAGTCGCATCATAAGTAACCTCGATCGTAATATCTGAAGGAAGTTCTTTTTTAATGCTTTCAACTCTCTTGTAGAATTCATCCGCGATCTCGATACTGTTTGAGCCCGGTAAAGGCACCAGAACTACCACAACCATTGGAGTATTGTCACTTTTCAAAACTGTTCGCTCATTTAGAGCGGTAAGCTCTGCTTTACCAATATCCTGGAAGCGGACAATGTTGTTTTGATCTTCCTTGATAATCAAGTCATTGAATTCCATCGGTGAACTCAGACGGCTTTTGGTTCTGACAGACAATTCGATGGTTTCACCCTCGATTCTTCCAGAGGGTAATTCAACATTTTCACTCTGTACTCTTTGAAGTACATCCAAAGGAGTCACACCGTAAGAAGCCATTTTGAGCGGATCCATACGAAGTCGAATTGCATATTCCTTATCCCCCCAAATCTGGACTCTACTGACGCCTGGAATCGTCTGAAGTCGCTCTTTGAAAATATTATCTGCCAAATACGAGACATCAAGCAGGTTTCTAACTTCGCTTTGGACACTCAGATAAATGATCGGGCTAGAATCTGCATCAGATTTGGAGACCACGGGAGGCTCAGCATCTGGTGGTAGATTTCGCTGAGCACCTGCGACTTTGTCTCTAACATCATTTGCGGCAGCCTCTAGATCAGCTCCCACGTCGAATTCGACAGTAATATTACTCGTTCCATCATTACTGGTCGAGCTCATGGATTTGATTCCCTGAATTCCGTTAATCGCTTCTTCAAGAGGCTCAGTAATCTGCGCTTCGATGACGTCAGCATTGGCTCCTGTATAAGATGTCCTCACGGAAATGACAGGAGGGTCCACACTTGGATATTCTCTAATGCCAAGTAAGCTGATCCCGATCACACCGAAAAGCACGATAACAATCGACATCACGATGGCCAAGACTGGCCTATTAATACTCAAACTAGAAAGACTTGCCATATTAGTTTGTTTTGGTAATTTTCAGAAGAGAACCAGGTCTTGCTTGCAACACCCCAGAGGTAAGTACCATTTCACCTTCTTCCAATCCTTTGGTGATTTGAACATGGCTTTCAGTTCTGGTTCCTATTTCTACGCTTCGTTCCTCAGCCTTTTGGTCCTTTCCTACCACAAAAACCTTATAGCCTTGAAGTTCCGGAATTACCGATTCTGCAGGCACCATTAATGCACTATCTATTTCTCCTAATACAAATCGTATCTTCACAAACATTCCAGGCAGGAATTTGCCCCCTTTATTTGAGCTTTGAGCTCTAAGTTTAAGGGTTCGAGTGGCGGCATCAATTCGTGGCTCAAAGGCATATACCCTACCCTCTGCTTCATCCAAGGTAGCCTCACTTGAGAAAAAAACCGGGGCACCCACTTCTACCATATTAGCATATCGCTCTGGAATTGAAAATTCAATTTTTATAGGATCCATGTTCACCACTGTCGCGATAATATCTCCAGTGCCAATAACACTTCCCTCACTTACTTGACGAAGGCCTAGTGTACCATTGAAAGGTGCCCTAACAATTGTTTTTTGGATTTGGGCTTCTACCAATTTCAAGTCTGAAAGCGTGGTGTTATATTGATTCAACACGATGTCATACTCTTCCTGACTGATTGCTTCACGAGCTAAAAGTTGCTTTTGACGATTTTCTTGGCTTTCAAAAAGCTTCTGGGTGTATTCTAATTTCTGATACTGTGCCTGAAGATCATTGTCATTCAAGTAAAGTAAAGGAGTGCCTTTAGAGACATATTGCCCCTCTTTGAATGAGATTTTAGTTACCAAGCCAGACACCTCAGGTCTCAAGGAGACCAATTCATTTGGAAGAATTGTTCCGGTCACGTTGAGTTGATTCTTCAAAGTCTCCTTCTTTAATGTGATCACGGTGACTGGTAATTCTACACCACCTGTCGTTGGACCAGCTGTAGGAGTAGGACCAGAGTTGGTGTCACTATTCCACCTTGGATAGAAGTAAATGATCGCAATAATTGCAACAACTGCTACGATTAATAGGGTTTTGGTTTGCTTATTCATTTAAAATAGTTCGAGCTTATTTACTATGATTTTGGATAAATGCCAACGAAAGTTGATTGAATTCATTTGGTCGCTCCACATTGACCACATGGCCGCATTTATCAAGGATTTTTAAAATTGAACTTTTATGTGTCTTGATAATATTTCGTACTGGTTCCAAAAACATCACATCTTGATCACCCATCACATATAATGTAGGAATCCCTAAATCTGACTCTTTGAAATACCGAAGGAGCGGATTAATGTCTTTGGTGAGTTTGAACCAGCGGATAAATTCCTTTTGACAGAGCTTCTGCGCTTCTTGGATAAAAAGGTTTCGTGACTCTGCACTTCGCTTTAGGGGCATGACCACGAATGCGAAAATCTTGTATAACCAAATAAATGGGATGAAGCGCTTAAATACGTTTGCAAAAAATACTAGAAATTGGGATGGTATAGTCAGTCTGGTGACAGCTCCGGCCAATACTAGCGATTTTACCCTCCATTTTTCCATTTCGGCTAGTTGACGGACAATCACTGTACCCAGAGAAACACCCATGAAATGTGCAGGTGGAATCTTGAGCTCATCCAATACTTGGATAATATCTTTAGTCACTGCTGTAAACGTATATTCTTGTTTGTATATAGCCTCTGGCAGATCAATGGATTTGCCATGTCCTCTCAAATCAATCAATAAAAGATTGAATTTCTTTTTGAAATCCTTTAGCTGCTTATACCAAACTGCAGACGAACCTCCAGCACCATGGATAAAAACTACCCATTCATTACTTGTCGGATGATCAAATTTCTTATAGTACAACATGGAAGTTAAACTCAAGGCGCTTGGGAATGGTTCTGAAAAGTAAAATTACGCGGATTTACCGCATCTTTTTAATTAAAAAGTACTGGAGGCAAATCTCAAATATCAAAGGAGAAATAATGGGATATCTAATTCAAAAATAAAATTTGACCCTATTGGGTGAATTTAAAAATGATGAATTGCTCTTAAAAAATCTATAAACTCCAACCTACAGTAGTTTGGAAGATATAATCAAGCGTGCTAGCCCCTTCAATAGGCTGATTGTCATAGTTTAGGGTGGTTCCGAGTTTGATGTAAATGTCCTTTGGGAAATCATATTTCAAATCAACTTTAAAATCTGTTCTGAATCGTCCCTTTTCAGATATACTTGGATAAGCAACAACTTGAGTAAGCAAATTTAAATCTCCGATATCATACAAATTCAATTCTGAACCGATGAACGCTTCCCCAGATCTCCGATTCGGAGTACCATCAAAATAAGTTTCATTGTTAAAGTTAAAACCTGTCTGAAATCCAAAATAAGTCTTATTAGTATGAATTACGTATTTACCAACACCAACTTTATTACCTGTTCGCAATCGAATCAGCTGCTCGGTATTTGATAAAAAAGTAATGTTATAGAGGATAAACCAATCTTTTGGCAAGAAAAAATTAAAGGTAATATCTGCATCAGTCCGTTTTACTGGTTCGACTCCATCTTGATTTGATCTCAGCGAATTAAAAGATGACCCTAACTTCCAGCGATCTGCAAGATACCCTATCCCACTTCTCACACTGAATTGCTTTAAGTTATTCGCCTTGGTAACACTCCAGCCCAAATCAATATTGGCAGACAATCTACTCCAAAAACCATCATCGAGTGCGTTCAAATAAACTACTTCCTGAAGGTCAACTTGCACCTTACCACCCATGGGTTTTTCTAGATTTTGATCCTCCTTTTTCTTTTTAAGTGAAATAGTTAACAACTCTTGTGGATCATAAGTATCTATTATCGCCTGATTTGAATCAACACTATTTAAGCTTCCATTATAACGTTTTCCAGAGGAAAGAGTAATCAGGAATTTTGTTTTTGAGGCAATTCGCTTCACCCCAGACCATGAAACTTTAAAATCGGAATCTGAATAATCTGTCTCAATTATTAAGACGCCCTTATCCATACTCTTAATCTCCCCTACAATCAAGTCATTGTTACTTAGGATCAGAGAATCAGTCTGTGCATGTGATACTAATGAAAAGGAGAAAAATATTAAAATCAAAAATTTTTTCATATCCCAGAATTTGATCATTCAATAAATTGAATTAGAACGAACAAAACAAAAAAAAACACCCCGAAATTGGGGTGTTTTTAATTGAAAACTTGTAAGTATTAGTTAAATATATACCTAACTCCAAGTTGCATTCTCCAAGTATCACCCAAAGAAGTTGAGGTTCTAAAGGTTTCAGTTGGGAATTCGCTTGTTCCCGGAATGGTGTTCAGTCTGTATTGAGGCTGACCAGCACCATTTACACCTCTGTAGTTCAAGAGATTTTGTTGGAAAGCAAATTTCTGAATACCCCAAGAGGAGTTGAATAAGTTACCGATGTTAAGGATATCAATAGAGAACTGAAGTTTATTTTTCTTGTCTTTAGAAAGCACAAGATCCTCGGTAATTCTAAGGTCAAAACGATTTACGAAAGGTCTCAAAGCACCATTTCTTTCAGCAATCGAACCTCTGTTTTGGCTCAAATACTCATCTTGATCGATGTAAGCATTAAGTAACTGTGCTTGCTCAGCAGATGTAATAGTTCTTCCTCCAACAGAAAACTCTTGGAATACCAACTCATTTGCGTTAGTTGGGATATACATCAATCTATTAGATGCATCTCCAAAATTTCCAGAATACGTATAAGAGAATCTACCCGCATCAGATCCTTCGTAGAACATGGTAATCGTAGTATTATCTGTCTGATAAGACAATGAACCAATAACTCTATTTGGGATGTCAAACCCTGCAAATCCTAGTTCAGGATTGTTTCTGTCTACCTGAACTGTTGCTGGCCAAAGTGAAATAGCTTGTGATCCTCCGGCTGCATCTAGATCTCTTGATCTAGATCTAGTGTAGGCAATCATTGTGCTAAATCCATTGTCAAATTGCTTTTGTAGCTGAGCAGTGATTGAATAATAATCCGCCTTCTCACGAGCGTTTGTCAGATAAAATACGTTTCTGAAGTCAGAATCATTGGAATAGTTAGTTCCGTTCCAATAAGGTCTTTGATCTGGACCTGAGAAAGTTCCATCAGGAGTTCTTACTATTGGATTGTATGCAATCGGAGTAGAGATGTCCTGAGAATAGATGAATTCTAAAGTACCGATAATTCCAAAAGGAAGTACTTGATCCACTGCAAAGTTTGTTCTCCAAACTTGAGGAAGCTTGAAATTCCTATCAGTTAGGTTTAGCTCATTTGAAAGAGACTGATCTGGATTCTCTGGATTCCCGTAAGTTACATCTGGGTTAAAAACGTAATTTGGTCCCAAAGCAGCTTCTACACCAGATCCTTCATAACCCAGTCCACCTCTCACTACGCCAGAACCATTTACTTGGTTAGACAACCACACGAAAGGAATACGTCCTGAGAAAACACCTGTACCACCTCTTACTTGTGTAGATCTATCACCATTTACATCCCAGTTAAATCCAACTCTTGGAGACCAAAGTGGGTTCACTTTAGGGAACTGACTAACATCGGGGGTAATTCTTCCGTCAGGAGTCTCAAAGGTTTTATTCAAGTCATCCAACAAAGTGTTGGTTGGAATATCTATTGGATAGAATGGGAAATCAACTCTAAGTCCACCTGTTACTTTTAAGTTTTGAGTGATTTGATATTCGTCTTGAACATAGATACCAAACTGACCAAAATTAGTGTTGTCTACCGGAGGAGTAGTTGATCCATCCAATGCAAAACCTTTAGCAAAAGCTTCTGGGTAAGCACCTGGAGTACGATCAATTACAGTACTTACGAAATCAGCGTAAGAATTAAATCTGTAGAAGCCATTGAATACAGGGTTGAATGCATTCTTGAATGTCATGTATTCAAAGTTTACACCAAAAGTATAGGTATGCTTTCCTTTGTAAATGGAGAAGTTGTCTGTAAAGTTGAAAATATTGTTTTCAAGTAAGTTACCTACTGTAAACAATTCGTTACCCATAGACATGTAATACAATAAATTACCAGAAGCATCTGGCTCCAATACTTCAATAAATGGGAAATCCTGTCCACCAGGAACACCTCTTTTTGGGTCAGTGATGGAAGTATATCCAATGTTAATTTGGTTGGACATATTAGTTCCGATTCTTGAGTTTACTTCAGCTACCCAAGATTGTACTTTTCTGTCATTGGTGTAGTTTGCGTTTCTGAAGTTCATAGCTTCGATACCAGTTCTTGTGGTATTTCTGTATCTAGTAGAAATATATCTGATGGAGTTACCATTGGTTGGCACATCAGTGAACGCAGTGTAATTATTGTATCTCAAAGATACCTTATGGTTATCATTTACGTTCCAATCCAATCTAGCATTAAAACGCTCCTGCTCTGATGCAAATGAATAGTTTTCATAAGGACCAGTCTCATAATCATAAAGTTCTGAAAGTCTTTGGGAAACAAATTCCAATTCTGAGGCTGGGACTCTAGAGATCGTCAAACCGTCAGGAGTAAGTCCAGGACGAGAAGCCACTTTATTAAAGCTAGGTACAGCTTCAGTTTCCTTCTCATAAGAAGCAAAGAAAAATAATTTGTTTTTGATGATTGGACCACCAACTCTAAAACCAGCAATTTCATTTTTTGAATCGCCTACTGATAATCGGGTATCACCTACTTTATCACCTATCATTTGATCATTTCTTAAGAAATAATAAGCTGAACCTGTAAATTCATTGGTACCTGATTTGGTGATTGCGTTAACCGACGCACCGGTGAAACCTCCCTGACGAACATCAAATGGAGCAAGGTTAACTTGAACTTCCTCGATTGCATCAAGTGATATCGGATTTGCACCAGCAAATTGTCCCGATCCAAGACCGAAGTTGTTATTGTAGATGTTACCATCTATCGTGTAATTATTGAATCTACTAGAAGTTCCTGCAAATGAAGTCCCATTAGACTGAGGAGTCAATCTGGTGAAATCATTGATGCTTCTGTTGACTGTAGGAAGTGAGTTGATCTTGTCGTTATTCAAGTTCAAAGCAGCTCCAGTTCTATCTGAATTCATCAATGCATCTTTACTTGCAATTACCTCAATGGTCTCAAGCTCCATTCCATCAGACAATTGCGCATTGATCGTATAAGTAGATCCTAGGCCCAATACAATTCCTTCGAATAAACGCTCTTCGTATCCCACAAAAGAAATAACTACTGTGTAAGGACCGCCAACTCGCATGTTTGGAAGCACAAAGCGGCCTTCTAAGTTACTTACTGCCCCATATCGGGTACCTGATGGCTGATGGGTAGCCACGATATTCGCTCCCGGAAGGGATTCACCTGTCGCATCAGTTACTGACCCTTGTATGTTCGCTGTAGTCACACCTTGAGAGAAGGCGATTCCTGTACTGAACACCAGTAGTAACAAGGACAATAAATTTTTAAGTAAATTTTGCCTCATAATTTGTTGATTTATTTAAGTTGGTTAGAATGTAAATCGATGCAAAGGTAAAACCACCATCATTATTGGCTGGGTAGTTTAGGTTAAGTTTTCGATTACAAAATTAACTTTTCTTAACATTAACTTAACATTGGTGTCGATAAATATTCAATAAAAATGTAATTTGAGTGGTTTAAAATTTCGATAAACGGACTTATTTTTACTTTTAACCCAATAAAATTCTGTGAATTTTATTAAATATTATCAAATTGTTAATCTATAAATTACCAAAATAGTATTTGGTTTTTTATTATTTTAAGTATTAAAAATCTTGATTTAAATTCAAATTCAAAATAATCATCCATTGACTAGAAGAGGAATCATATGGCTTTATCTGTTTTTAATAGCCATTTTAACGGACATCGCATTTATTTTAGAGCATAACAATGAGTTGAGATTTTTTTCTAAACCATTGGTTATTTTGTCTTTAGGGATTTATTTTTATCAGATTAGTAAGTCGGTCTTTTCCACACTTCTCGCAAAGACAATTCTCTCTGCATTAATTTTTTCATGGATAGGAGATATACTTCTGCTTTGGGAAGAGTATTTTTTATTTGGTTTAGGAGCTTTTTTGATTGCACAGGTTTGCTACATCATCGGATTTAAAGTGGCCCAAAAAGCACCAGAGTCCCTCTTCAATTATAATTTTGTAAAAGCTTTTTTTATAAACCTGCCAATCTATATCATCGCTGCGTACTTGTACTATCTGATCAATCCTAATCTTGGTGGATATAAAATACCTGTAATAGTGTACACGATCGCAATAGTAAGTATGGTCACCACGGCAAGAGAGCGATTTGGCAAAAGTAACTCCGCTTCTTTTTGGCAGGTATTTATCGGGGCCTCTCTGTTTTTAATTTCAGATGGACTTATTGCAATTAATAGGTTTTATGTCTCCTTTCCAGAAGCTGATGTACTCGTAATGGGAACCTATACCATTGCGCAACTACTTATAGTTATGGGAATTCGGGCACATTTAATTCAACCACAATAAAAAAGAGGCCGAAGCCTCTTCTATTACTTTTTAAGATTTACTCTTATCGAAAGTTCCTCTAGCTGGTCATCTGCAATCGTACTTGGCGAGTCGATCATCACATCCCGCCCCGAATTATTTTTTGGGAAAGCAATGTAGTCTCGAATTGAATCTGAACCTCCAAAAATCGCACAAAGACGATCAAAACCAAAAGCGATCCCTCCGTGTGGTGGAGCTCCATACTCGAAAGCTTCCATCAGGAATCCAAATTGCTTTTGTGCCTCTTCCGGGGTAAATCCCAAATGAGAAAACATCAATTGCTGCGTTCCTCGATCATGAATACGAATAGAACCGCCGCCGATCTCAACTCCATTAATTACCAAATCATACGCATTAGCTCGAACAGCTCCTGGGTCTGTCTCTAGCAAGGGGATATCTTCCTGTTTTGGTGAGGTAAACGGATGGTGCATGGCATGGAATCGCTTAGTCTCTTCGTCCCACTCCAACAATGGAAAGTCAACTACCCAAAGTGGTTTAAATATAGTTCGGTCTCGCAATCCAAGCTCCTCACCCATTTTCAGACGAAGTTCAGAAAGTTGCTTTCGTACCGTATTGGCATCACCGCTCAATAGAAGCATTAAATCTCCGGCTTCTGCCCCAAATGCACCAGTCCAAGCTTTCAGATCTTCTGGAGAATAGAATTTATCTACCGTTGATTTGATTGTACCATCCTGATTAAACTTCGCATAAACCAATCCTTTTGCGCCGATCTGAGGTCTTTTGACCCAATCTGTTAAAGCATCAAGCTGCTTTCGAGTATATTCCCATGCTCCTTTGGCACAGATTCCAACTACTAATTCTGCATCGTCAAAAATTGAAAAACCTCTTCCTTTTGCAAGCTCATTCAGTTCGACAAATTTCATGTCAAATCGAAGATCTGGCTTGTCATTACCATAAAATTTCATGGCATCTGCATAAGTCATTCGCTTCACCTCTTCGAGCTCTACCTTCTTCACCTCGCGGAAAAGATGTTTTGTCAAACCTTCGAACGTCGAAAGAATATCCTCTTGATTTACAAAAGCCATTTCACAGTCAATCTGAGTAAACTCAGGCTGACGGTCAGCTCTCAAATCTTCATCCCGAAAGCACTTTACAATCTGAAAATATCGGTCGAAACCAGAAACCATCAACAATTGCTTGAAAGTCTGGGGAGACTGTGGTAATGCATAGAATTCCCCTGGATTCACACGGGATGGTACGACAAAATCACGAGCCCCTTCAGGAGTGGACTTGATCAATACCGGTGTTTCCACTTCAATAAAGTCCTGCCCATCCATAAACTTTCGGGTCTCCTGCATCATACGATGCCGCAGTTGCAATTTCTCACGAACTACATTTCTTCTGAGATCCAAATAGCGGTATTTCATCCGGAGCTCATCTCCACCATCAGTTTCATCTTCGATGATAAAAGGCGGTACCTTAGAGGCATTAAGTATTTCAAGATTAGAAACCTTTATTTCTATCGATCCAGTAGGAATTTTATCATTTTTAGCAGACCGTTCGATCACTTTGCCACTGGCCTGAACAACAAACTCACGACCCAAAGAAGCTGCCTTTTCGATCACTGACTTCTCTGTAGAATCTTCTTCAAAAATCAATTGAGTCAGACCGTAGCGATCACGAAGATCAACCCAGATCAATCCTCCTTTATTTCTTACCCGCTGTACCCAGCCGGCCAGCGTCACTTCTTGATTTACATGGTCTAAGCGTAATTCGCCACAGGTATGCGTTCTCAGCATTTTTTTGTTGTTTTTTGGGAGGTCAAAGATATAAAATTGACCTTGAGAACACAGCTTTGATTGTAAGTTTCGTAATGATTCAAGCCATTTATTTTTAATACTTCATTTTTTATGGCTCTTCAATGAAAAAAAATAGTCTGAGAATCATACTCTTAGTTTTTATATAAAAAAATGATCGGGAAATAAACCATCAGTTTTTTTCGTTGGCATTATAGTTGCAAATTGTGAACACTTAAGAATTAAATTACAAAATTTGGATTAAAGCATCTTTTTTCCTTTTTTGAACCTGAATTACAATCACTCCTAATATTCAATGCTTTATGAAAAATAAATGGATCGGAATAGCTGCCGTAGTAATGTTAATGGGCGCGGCTTCCTCTCTGCCATTTTTTAACTTTCAGATCCAAGATGAAACCGATGCGAAGGCATTGAAATTACCCATCGCCGATTTAGAAAATGAAAAGGTTTTCCTATATGGAATCGACGTCACAGGTCTTAATATTATTGAAGGAACAGTAGCCAAAAACCAAACTCTTGGCTCAATCTTGGCTCCTTTCAACGTTCCTTATCAAATCATCGACGAGCTCGCTAAAAAATCAAAATCTATTTTTGACGTACGGGGAATCGCTTTCAACAAGAAGTTTACCATCATATCTCCTTCAGATTCTACCCAAGCTCAATTTTTCATCTACGAGCCAAACCCAGCAGAATATGTGGTCTTCAATCTGGATTCAATAGATATCTATAAAGCCGAAAAGCCAGCAGAATATCGTACCAAAGAAGTTGGGGGAATTATTGAAAGCAACCTGTCTTCTGACATGTCCAAACAAAACATCACGTACGATATCGTCGATCAATTTGCTGATTTGTATGGTTGGTCTGTGGACTTTGGCGCACTTCAGAAGGGTGACAAATTCAAAGTAGTTTACGAAGAGAAATTAATTGATGGGGTGGTGGTTAGCGTTTCGGATATTAAACTTGCCTATTTCGAACACAGGGGAGAGCAATTTCATGCGATTCCTTTCGAGCAAAATGGTGAAACGAATTTCTTCGATCAGAAGGGGAACTCACTTAAGAAGGCATTTCTGAGAGATCCTCTTAAATACACCAGAATCAGTTCTCGATACAATTTGAAAAGATTTCACCCTGTTCAAAAGCGATACAAAGCTCATCTTGGAACTGACTACGCAGCAGCTACTGGAACTGAAATCCGATCTGTGGGTGATGGGGTAGTAACCGATGCAAAATATACCTCTGCAAATGGTAA
>JAFMBQ010000002.1 GCA_017858365.1 Algoriphagus sp.
TACCCCTTGAGGGAAAGCATAGCTCAATCCTAACAGCCCTGTCCAGATAAAGCGTAAGCAGAGATGGACTACAAAGAAGATTTTGAAGACGCTGATTATGCCGGTCAAATAAAAAATAAGAAGGCCGCTAAAAAGTATACCCACTCCAACATCTTGATTCAAATAGGCACAAAACTCATAGATCTTGGCTGGGAAGACGAAGAGGAATGCGAGTGTAATACCTGAAATAATAACTTCAGGCTCCCAGCTGTTTCGCTGGAGATTTTCCAGCCAAGTGAGTTGTTCCTGCTTTCGGTCTGTGTCGGGACTCTTTTCTTCCATAGTTTTCTCTTTATCCATCTAACCAACTCTTGAAATCTGCTGTTTTTTCCCGACTGATCAAAATATCATCATCTTGGCAATTCTGCAGTTTGATTTTTAGTCGGCTGTTTGAGTAAGTGAATATATCAGAAATAGAAGGGAAGGAACAAAGGTATTTTCTGTTTAGTCTGAAAAATGAGACAGGATCTACTTGGCTTTCGATCTGTTCCAAGGTCTGATCTAAGACAAACTGTTTCCCCTCTTTGGTTTGTAGAAATGTCACCCGAGCTTCGCTGAAGAAAAAGGAAACTTCTTCGATCCCGATGCTCTGAATCTTCTCCCCAAATTTTACCAGGAATCTAGATTTGAAATTGGTGGTCTTCGGTAAAAGCAGTTCTTTTAGTGCTTCTAAATCAAAGTTTGGTTTTAATTGATTTGCCTTGAATTTTGAAATTGATCTGGCCAATTCTTCCGGATCAATTGGCTTGAGTAAATAGTCTATTGCATTTACTTTGAAAGCTTTGATCGCGTATTGATCGTAGGCGGTCGAGAAAATAATCGGTGTGGATAACTTTACCTGTTCGAAAATTTCAAAGCTGATTCCATCAGCCAATTGGATGTCGCAAAAGATTAAATCAGGATGCGGATTTTCTGCAAACCATTGAATAGATTTCTTTACAGAATCTAATCCTTGAATAAACTCTTCTCCACCAAAATACGCCTCTAATAGCCTTATTAACCGATTTGCCGCAGGCCGTTCATCTTCTATAATTACTATCCTCATGTGGATAACTTGATAAGGGGAAGCTTTACTATAAACTCATCAGCTGTTTGTATCACTTGGATTTCTTGGTTACTAAGTAGCTCATATCGCTTTCGAATATTGGCTAAGCCTATTCCAGTGGAAGGTTCATTCAAGTTCTTTTTGGGTTGAAAGGTGTTAGTTATCCACAATTCATTTCCCTCCTGAATGATTTGAATAAAGAGCGGGTTCTCTTGACTAGCCTCATTGTGCTTGATTGCATTTTCAAGTAAAAGCTGCAAGGATAATGGAGGTATAAAAACAGATTCAGTACCGGTGGAAGCCTTGATGTTATATACTAGGTTTTCTTCAAATCGAATTTTTTGCAATTCGAGGTAATTGCGTGCAAAGTCCAATTCTTTTTCCAATTCGACCAATTCTTCCTGCTGTACTTCCAGGACGTATCGGTAGATTTTTGAAAGCTTTAGAATAAATGCAGCTGAGCGATCTGCATCCTCATATACTAGATTGGAAAGTACGTTTAGTGAATTGAACAGGAAATGTGGGTTGAGCTGATCCTTCAAACTTTGGTATTGGCTTGCCAACATTTCTGTCCGAAGTTTTTCTGCCTCAGTGGCTGATTTTTTCCATTCCAACAGCCAGGACCTAGTGGTAAAAAGAGACATAAATATAAAAGCAATGATCATCGGCTGTTTGGTGAATTGGACCAAATACATCCACTGAGCATCCTCCAAAGTGAAATGCCCATAAAACCAAGAAATGAAGAATGCAACAATGAATGAGGCGGCAAAACAGTAGATCATGTAAGTGACTATAGTCAAGATTAAGCGCTTGATCGGTTGCTTTATCCAGGAAATTCTTGACTCAAAAAAGTTTTCTACTCGACTACCCCCAAAACTTAAAACCGAGGATATTAGAAAAGCAAATATGAAATCTTCCCGAACGGATATCAATCCTTCCCACGATAACAGGCAAGAGGGACAAAAGACAAACATCAAAATAGTAGCGATCAGTAAGTTGATCGCTAGGAATTTTGGAAAGCTGGTCCAAATGCCACTTTCGACTTGTACTTCCTTTTTTTCTATTGATGCGGGCATAGCTTGAAAATAAATAAAAACAAGCAAACCTTTTCAATAGAAATCCATGAAATGATTTGCGATATATAGTGTAAATGATTTAATCAAAATCAATTGCAGTTCTTCATTAATTCAACCATTTGGTTTTTTCCCCAAGTAGGAAGAATGTAAGTCTCAGTGATTTTTGCTTCCTCATTTTGATAGAGCTCCATACTCATTCTAGCCATTCCACAAGCCTTATCCGGACCAGAACCAAAGAATTTAGACATGCCCAATTCCATTTGTGACATCAAGTTAACCGCTCGGGGATTGCTACGATCTTGGGCAATAGCTTTTCCGAATAGCTCCATTACCTGTGGACTTAGACTTTGACCTCTGCTTCCAGGATCGACGCTTACCTTACCCATTAAGATGTAGCCATGGAGTGCGGTGATCTCTGAATTACTCGGTGAGATTTCCTGAGCTTGCTTGGTAATTTCCAATGCTTGATCAAAAAATTGATCTTTGTTCACGTCGAATCGAAAAGCCGTTTCTGTTTGAGTCAAGGCTGCATAATAAAGTGGAAGCCATTCTGCTTCGTTTGCTGATGCAATTCGCATAAATCCATTGATTACAGACTGGGCATCTTCGGAGTTTTTGATTTTGTTTTTTTCCTGAATTTGTTTCAGCATGGCTTCTTCAAATGCAGAAGATGAAGCAAGAGCAAGAGTTATCCACATTAGGGATAGGAGCGTAGTTAAGATGTACTTTTTCATGATTTTTTGATTTATAGGTTGTTTAAATTATTTGCTGTTTTGTCTTTTGATAGGGTTAGGAAAATTCCCAAGAATAGAAATCGAGGAGCTACTTGCCCTTGAGGAATGGATTCAAAACTACCTTGGGAGTTTGCTTTGGGACTGAAGGTGTAACCAAAAACATTATCTCTTCCCAGTACATTGGTACAGGCTAAATGAATGATGAGGTTTGGCTTTGGCAAGTAACTCCAGGATATGCTTAGGTTTTGAAAGCTCTTGGTTTTGGCATTCATTTCGGACTTATCCACATTGGGATTGGTGTATGAATAGCCATCATTGTAGGCAAAAGAAGCTCCCAGTTGGGATTTGAGAGGAACTATAAAATGCTTGACTACTGCTGAGAGGTTGTGCTTTGGAGCGAAACTGGGTTGAACCTGAGTTTCAAATTGGTTAAAGCTCCGCTTGCTATCTACAAAGCTGTAGGTAATCCAATAGTCTGTATTTCGGAACGTTTTTCGATCTCGGAAGAAGAAGTCAATTCCTTTGGCATAGCCTGAACCTCCATTTTCCAAATGGATTGGTTTGTCCAACATTCCTTCAAAAGTGACTAGGTTATCATAAGACTTATAGAAGGTTTCCGCTCTGAAGGTAAATCCGTCTTTGGAAAAGAGGTGGTTTAGAATTAGATGATTTGATTCTGAATTTTGGAGATTTGTGTTCAAAACGTGAAAGTTATCCACAGGCAATTGATGAAAGCTACCTGCGGCAAATGACAATTGACCTTTTTCTTTCAACTGGTAGGCAACTGAAAATCTAGGATCCAGCCATTTTTCTTTAGAGACACTACTTGTTCCAGCTCTCAAGCCACCACGGAATACCAAATCCTTGTTTAGGTAAAAATCCCATTCTGTGAATAAGTAGGTTTCCTGGTCTTCAAAATCCCTAACCCATCCTTCTCGGATTAACTTTTCTGAATAGGGGTGGATGAAATGCTCCACTCCGAATTTGGCAGAAAGGCGATCTGAAAAATCTTTGACTGCGGTACTTTTGAGGTGGATAAGTTGAGTTGACCGTTCGATTTGAAGGGAATCAAAAGCAATATTATCGAGGTTTTTTGAGTAGGATATACCGGCAAACACAATCCAGTCATTTTCCAAAGCGGTTCTCCAATTTGCCTGTGCATAGCTATAATCATTTTTCAGATCAACCAAAACCTTCCGGTCTGTTCCTGGTAGAGGTTGCCAAAGACTCATTCCACCAGATTCTGTTCTGGCCATCACTTTAAGCAAGCCATTTTTACCTGTTTTCTTCTGTGCAGCTATTTCCACGTCCCAAGCTTTTGGAGCTGCTTCAAAATCAATTTCTTGTTTGATTAAGCCTTGATATGGGGAGAGATTGAAATAGTTGGCACTTGCTGTGATACTTTGTTTTTCGTCTGCAAGGGTATGGGAATATCCTCCTCCCACTGACATTAGGCTAAGATCTCCCTGGCTACGGATGGATAGGTCTTTTGTATTTAGTGCCAAAGCCGAGGAAAGTGCTTGGCCATACTCGGCAGAGTAGCCTCCGGTACGAAAAAATGTTCCTTTGAATAAATTTGGGTTGAATCTTGTTCTGGTAGGAACATTTCCAGCGGTGGTCCCATAAGCATTTCCCACTCGCATCCCGTCTATATAGATCCCTACTTCGCTGGCATCTCCGCCTCTTACGAAAAGCCGGCCGTCATTTCCAACAGTACTTGTGCCGGGAAGGGTTTGAAAGGCACCCATGATATCGCCCATGGCGCTAGGTGTGGTCACGATATCTAATGGCCGGAGGATTACTGATTTACTTTCATCAGATGCTTCCATAGCGCCAGCAGAGATGGTCACTGCATTCATTTCGGTGATTTCTTCAGTCAGGACAATGGCCTCGATTTCTAAGAGTCCGGCTTTGCACTCGATGCTGAGATGACTGGATTTGAAACCCATAAACTGGAATACTAAAATCTGGTATCCTTTTGACTCAGTTTCAAAACGGTAGCTGCCATCTATTTTGGAGGTAGCACCCTCGTATCCTCCTTTTATAAAAACGTTTACCCCAGGAAGTGCTATCCCTTTTTCGTCCACTACTTTCCCACTCACCTCCGTTTATCCAAAAGCAAAGGATTGTAAAAGGAAAAAGTAGGTCAGTAGAAGCAGCTTGGTTTTCATTTCGATCCGTATTTGAATCAAATGTGCAGCATAAGACCGCCTCAAAGAATTAAATCTGACTGAAGTGTAGGATAACGCGACTGAAGTGAAGAATTGGGTATATGATTTTATTTGAAGATTGGTTCAATGGGAGCTCAGGGCTGAACGAATTCAGTTTTTGAGAATAGAATTGAGAAGAGGGAATGAAGATTTCATTAAGCATGAAAGCTTTTTTGATATTCTACACCGCTTGGCTAGCCTTGTTGAAAAATGAGGGTAGTGAAAACACGTTGTCCACCTTATTTTTCGGAGATTAATGCGACTATTGAGTTTAATACTTTCTAGCCTGATTTCTCTTTGCTTGGTAAGCAGAAGTGACGCGGGTGATGATAATTTTGATCATCTTCCAACAGGAATTCAACGTCTCTTTAAATTTATTTTTCAGAGTGATTGGACTAGTGCGTTTTATTCTGATGCAGGTAATATTTCCGATTTAGTGACAATCAGGCCACACAAAATCACTAAATACAGGAACTCGGCTATCATTAAAGGATAGAACATTAGATGGCCTTTAGAGCCAAGGTTGAACCAACTGAAAAATCCAATCTGGAGGCTTTTTTCTATTTTTGCAAAACAGTACAATTACCTACAGAGAAAATTAGTGGGAAGATTGACGGCTAGTTGTCTAACTAACGTGGCATTACATCTTAAATCCTTGGAAGAATTTTAAAATGAGATTTTACTTGCTACAAATGGATAAAGGGAATGGCTTAAAAACTAAAAATAAAAGCAGCGTATGGAAAAGAATCCAAAAACAATCTTAAAGAATGTATTTGGCTACGATGAGTTTCGGCCTTTGCAACAAGAAATCATTGAGCGTGCGCTAGCGGGCAAAGACAGTTTTGTATTGATGCCAACTGGTGGAGGAAAGTCAATGTGCTTTCAGATTCCAGCCTTGTGTTTTGAAGGGATTACGATTGTGGTCTCGCCACTTATTTCATTAATGAAAGATCAAGTTCAGGCCTTGCAATCCAATGGAATACAGGCAGATTTCTTTAATAGTTCTATTTCTAGGCAAGCTGAAAACGAAGTGATTGGCAGAGCTAAGCGGGGTGAAATTCAGTTGCTTTATTTATCACCAGAGAAACTAATTTCGTTGAGCAATACCTGGTTGAGAGATTTAAACATCAAATTAGTGGCCATTGACGAGGCACATTGTGTAAGCATGTGGGGACATGATTTTAGACCAGAATATACACAGCTCAAAGCATTTAGAAATTCCTTGCCCGAAGTTCCGTTTATGGCCTTGACTGCCACTGCAGATAAGTCTGCCAGAACGGATATTGAACAACAATTGGGATTGAAGGACTCCAAATTATTTATTTCCTCTTTTGATCGAGAGAACCTAAGTATTGAGGTAAGAGGTCAAGTCCCGAAGGATAAGAAGCTGAAGGAAATTGCGCTGTTTGTGAAAAAGAAAAAAAATGAAAGTGGAATTATCTATTGCCTTAGCAGAAAGAATACAGAAGAAGTTGCAGATTATTTGAACGAGGATGGACATTCGGTGGCATTTTATCATGCAGGCATGAATCCCGAAGAAAGGGAGCGCGTGCAAACGGCATTTATCCACGACGAAACAAAAATAATTGTGGCTACCATTGCCTTCGGGATGGGAATTGACAAATCGAATGTACGCTGGGTGATTCATTATAATCTCCCAAAAAATTTAGAGGGATACTACCAAGAAATAGGAAGGGCTGGTCGTGATGGATTGCCTTCTGAGACAAGGTTGTATTACAACATGGGTGATTTTGTATTGTACAGTCAATTTGCGGATGGAGGGGCAAATTCAGCTATGCAAAAGGAAAAATTGAACCGGATGTTACAATTTGCTGAGGCAAAATCATGTCGAAGAAAAATACTGCTTTCTTATTTTGGAGAGCATTTGATCAACGACTGCGGGAATTGTGATGTTTGTGCCAACCCACCCAGACATTTTGACGGTACTTTATTGGCTCAGAAAGCGCTTTCCGGCATAGCAAGGATGAAGGAGAAGGAAGGGATTGCGATGTTAATCAACGTATTGCGAGGCTCCAACAATGCCGAGGTACATGCGGGAGGTTATTCCCAACTTAAAACCTATGGGGTAGGCAAGGATGTAAGCTTTATTGATTGGCGAGATTACATCATTCAGTTGGCCAACCAAGGCTTGATTGAGATCATGTATAGCGAAGGATCGGCATTGAAGATTTCACCCGTTGGATGGAAAGTGCTGAAAAGCGAACAGTCTATAAAGTTGACTCTACCGATACCTGCTGAAGAGAAAACTAGTAGAAAGCTAAAAGTCATGAAAATGGCTGAGGAAGGGGAAGTGAACACAGATTTATATGAGGAATTAAAGAAGTTGAGATCTTCCATTTCCAAGGAAAAAAATCTACCGGCTTACGTTATTTTTAGTGACAAATCATTAAAGCAGATGGCGATAGACTTGCCTGTTACAGAAAATCAGTTCTTGGGAATATCTGGTGTAGGGATGAACAAAATGGAACAGTATGGAGCCGACTGTATGGAGGTCATCCGGAAGTTTAAAACGGTGGCAAAACCAAAAAAGATTCCAACTATTCTGGACACGTTTAACATGTACAAAGAAGGGCTCAGTCCCGAAGAAATTGCAAGAAAACGAGATTTACAGACTACCACCATTTATTCTCATTTGTCGCAATTGTATACTGAGGGTAAAGAAGTGAATTTGGAGAAACTTGTATCGAAAGCTGTTGTGGATAAGGTACGAGTGGCTTTTAATGAATTGGAAAGAGAAATAACCCTGAAACCTATTTTTGAAAAACTGAATGAGGAAGTTTCTTATGGGGAAATAAGAATGAGCTTGACTTTAATTCTTAAGAATGAATAGCGCTACCTCAGCTATGTAAATACCTTAGGATTTGAGACATTAGAGCTCATACTCTGGTCTTGATTGATAAAATAAAATTGCGCGTAGGTTAGAGGGAACTACCAGATTTTAGTTGGCAAGATTATATCTCCTCACCTCTAGATATCAATCTGTAATCTCGATCCAATTCCCTTCCGGATCTTCGATCACGGACTCAAAATAGCCATCACCGGTGGTCCTGGGATCGCCGATGATCGAGATACCTTGAAGTCTAAAAGCTTCAGTCATCTGCACTACTTTCTCTTTGGAGCCGACGCTGATGGCAATATGAGCATAGCCAAAGTTTGACCCTCGTGGATTGGGGGTTTCCTGAATTTCGGATTTCTTCATTAATTCGATCCGAGCACCCTCCTCGAATCTCAAAAAATAGGATTGAAATCCTTTTACTGGGTTTTCATACTTTTCTCCAGGTGTCATCTTAAATGAATTGCAATACCAAACTTTCATTTCTTCTAAATCTTTCACCCAAAGGGCAAGATGTTCTATTTTCATTTCTAAGTTTTCAATTTTTTCAAATTTCTCACTTCAGCTTTCTACTTTTCCTACCATTCTCTCCCCACAGGAATCACTTTCCAATTCTGATCAAAGTAAGGTGTCTGAGCATAAAACCACTGGTAAATTGCTCTGGGAGATTTTGCAAAATCTGGCTCGGCTGACTTTTTCTCTTCAAATCGTTTTTTCAAATCTAAATCTTCACTCAGCATCTTCTCGATTAATGGTTCCATGATATAGGTTTCCATGTATTCGGTTTGAGTGAAGATCGTATTGAAATAACCCCACTGGAAAAAGCTATCCACCGACTCCGGCTCCATTAAAATCACTACCAACTCGCCCAATGGCTGATCCGTTTTGATACGCACAGAACCCGGATTAAGAGACAGGGTTTTATACTTTCGATTCAAATCAGCGGATTGCACACGCATCATTCCTTCATAAGGCTGATTGCCCATTTTGTAGTTATCAACAACAGAAAACTCGAGCTTCAGTTCTTTTGCTTCAGTCAAAGTTTCTAGTTCGATCCCATGCTGTTTCATCTTTTCAATGAGATTACCCCATTCTGCTGAAATCCAATAGGCTTTTGGAACTGAAACAGAAAACTCAGGTACATCCATCAAGAGACTTGGGACCATTTGCGTGATTGGCTGGCCTTCCCATTTGACGTATTCCGCACCGGTTCTTTCAGAGGTGACTTTCGAAGAGGCGACACCAAGAAATTGCATGGAGTCAGCGACGGTTTCCCTGAATTTGAATTTTACAGGAATAGATTTTTTTGGTTGATTGGAGTCAGATTCAATTGCAGCTTGTAAAGCTTCAAAATGATCAGCTAGGGAATTTATGGCTTGTTCCAGAAAAATGTAAGTGCCCAAAACTCGCTGTTCGAATGGTTTCAAAGAGTGATTTTCAATCAAAATCGAAGCCATGTGACGGATATCTCCATAGGTATGCGAAAAGCGGGGGCTAAAGGAAAAGGCAATATTTCCTCCAGAAAAGTCATCCCCATTCGCGGCAAACAAAAGTGGGCCTGGAATATGCCCCATGTTTTTCAAGGCTTGATCTACTTCTGGCTGAAAGCTTGTCGATAACCAAGATGAAATAGCTGGCGAATAGCCTCCCGTAGCAACATATCCATAGGTGATGTCATATTGATAATCTGCCCCGTCCGTTACGTGCACATCAATATAAAGGTCAGGATCATATCTAGTTATTATATCCGCGAGGACTTTAATTCCCACTGTTTCCAATTTGGTATAATCACGATTCAGATTCAGGTTTTGGGCATTGGTTCGCCAGCCCATTTCCATGGGTCCTCGCTGATTTACTCTACCAAATTCACTTCGACGCTCATGCCCGTCCACATTAAGGATTGGGATAAATAGGATATTTGCTTTGGTCAAAAGTTCTTTTTTGTCTCCCAATGCGATATCCCGAAGTAGCATCATTCCTGCATCTTTCCCATCGATCTCTCCAGCATGGATTCCTGCTTGAATCAAAATCAGAGGTTTTCTGGATGCGGATAACTCAGATGCTGAGAAGTCTTGGTCCAAAGAAGCGATCACTAAATGGATCACTCGTCCCTGTTCGGAGATGCCTGCATTGGTAATCGTGAGGTAGGCAGATTCATTAGCTAGTTTTTCTAACCAAGCCATGGTTTCTGAATAGGTTGGAGATTCCAAGCCCTCCGATTTTTCAAAGGGGGTTGCCCAAGGATCAGACTTATCCACAATCAGTTCCCGACTTTTCCCATCCCAAGGGAGCGCCGGTGGCATGATTTCTTGAGCTAAAACGTGCAAAGAAAAATATGTAAAAAATAGAATTAAGGAAATAGATTTTTTAGTATTCATGAAGTGGCTTTTACAGCGAATAGAATATGGTAAAATAGAGGTGCTATTGACTTTGAAATTATTTAATTCCCTTCCGCACTGCTTTGATCAGATCATCTAAGTAGTCAGTTTGGATTTCCTGGATTTCCAGGAGTTTCTTGTTTTGATGCACCAGTAAATGATCCATTTTTTCGCTAAGAAGCTTGATCTCAAGTTCCGCTTTCAAGTTGATTTTGTAATCGTGTTCGCTTCGCTGACGATCTTTCGACTCTTGGCGATTTTGACTCATCATAATGATGGGAGCTTGAATGGCGGCAAGACAGGAAAGAATTAGATTCAATAAAATAAAAGGAAAAGGATCAAAAGGCTGGGTAACCAGGATAAAAATGTTTGTTCCAATCCAAATTAAAATAAAACTAAAGAAGAAAATGATAAAAGTCCAGCTGCCGCCGAATGTGGCAATATGATCAGCTAGTTTATCTCCAAAACTCAAATTTCCTTCGATTTCATCCTGAATATTTTCAGAAAGAATGGAGTTGGATTGGATCGCCACCATCACATCTTGATCTATTTTGGCGAGTTCTCCACGCTCTTCTATTATTAGAGAGGTGAGGTATTTTCTTCGGTAAAGATTCAATTCCTCTAATGAAATTACATTTTCAGTTTCGAAGCCAGGAAATTCAGAATTTATCAATGATTGAATCCCTTCCCTAATTTCCCCGAATTTCACGCTTTCGGAAGAGGAAATATTTTTTTTACTAATGTGTGAAATCGCCATTGGCTAGGTCTAATTTTGTACAAATTACAAAAAAGCCCATGTCTTTATCTCAAACATGGGCTTTCATTTCTCAGCAGATTGGATTAGGAATTATACATGCGCTCGTAATATTCTTTCGCCATTCGATTACTTTCAAATTCATCTTGGACATCTTGCATCCCTTTGTGGACAATTTTTCGCCAAGCCTCTGGTTGATCATAATAAGTAGGTAAGATCTCTTTTTCCAATACGTCAAAGAGATTATTCATATCAAATTCATCTTGATCAGGCACTGACATTGTTTTATAATCAGCAGCAGGGACGATAAAGCTGTTCTTCCCGTGGTCGGCAAATTCGCAGATCCAGCCATCAAATGTGGAAAAGTTGACCGATCCATTCATAGAAGCCGTCATCCCTGATGTTCCGGATGCCTCACGCGGTACTCTTGGATTATTCAACCAGACGTCTGAGGCTTGCTTAAGTCTCTTGCTCAGCGTCAATTCGTAGCCTACGCAGACAGCAATGTTTGGATAGTTTTTGGAAAGGTGAACCAATTGGTTGAAAACAGAAATTGCACCATAATCCATAGGATAAGGTTTTCCTGCCCAAATGATCTGAACCGGGTGTTCGGTGTTTTTCATCAAAGCATCAAATCGTGCCATATCTCTGGTCAATAAATCTGGACGCTTGTAACTCGCAAATCTCCGAGCCCATACAATGGTTAGCACATTTGGATCGAATAGTTTGCCTGTTTGATCAGCGACGATTTCAAAAGCCCTCTTTTTCAAAAAATGCTTTCTATCCTCAAACTTATCCACATCCCCGGCTTCCATGTGGCGGTAAATTTGCTTATCAGCCCAATACTTGAAATTCTGAGAATTGGTTACATGCGTGATTTCAGGGATATTTTCATAGTCTTTCCACATTTCCCGACTTACTTCGCCATGGAGTTTACTGACACCATTTGCCTTTCTGGCAAATCGTAAGGCAGCCAAACTATGATTAAAAAGGTCACCACGCATTCCGGTTAGTTTTTTGACATCCGGGAGCGAATATCCATTAAAGTACCCCATTCGCTCGCAGAGGTAGATGTCATGTTTTTCATTTCCGGCTTCCTCAGGAGTATGTGTAGTGAAAACTACTCGCTTGGTAACTTCTTCTTTATTTCCAAATTTTTTCATTAAATGAAAAACTGCACTTACACCATGCGCTTCATTCAAATGATATACATCAGGATTGAAGTTGAGCTCATCGATCAATTTTGCACCGGCAAGCCCTAACAGCATAAACTGCGCAACTTTAGCTGCAGTATCTGAATCGTAAAGACGATGGGTGATCGTTTGGCTGAGGTAGTCGTTTTCAGGCAAGTCTGTACTGAGCAAGAAAAGAGGAGCACTATTAAACGTCTCAGGAGCAAGGTACCAGGCCTTAACCCAGACCGGGGCGCCATGAACTTTGATTTCAAATTTGATTCCCGTGTCCTCTAAGAAGGAGTGAGTCTTTTCGTACCATTCCGGCTTGAGGGTTTGATCTTGATTTCGGCTTTGATCATAATAGCCATACTTCCAAAGAATTCCGATTCCGATCAGATTTTGGTTAAGCTCATAGGCGCTACGCAAATGAGACCCTGAAAGAAATCCAAGTCCACCGGAATAGATTTTGAGTGGTTGATGTACGGCAAATTCCATTGAGAAATAAGCAACCCGTTTGGAATAAGAATCAGCAGCCTGATAAGGGACACTGTAATTTTTAAAATCGGTCATAAAATTGGGATTGAAAGAGGCTAATTTATAAGAATAGATTGGGCAATCAGAAGCCCAAATTAAAAATAGCGGTAGGAATTTTTTGGAAAACGGTTGAAATCAAGGATAATGGGAAAAATCAGAAGCTTTAATTTGCTGAGCAGCTATTTAGGATGGGTCAAAGTAGCTAAACCAATTCCTTGTCAAGGAATAATGTCGATTTTCTGGTTAAAGTAAGGCTTAGCAAACTCAATAAAATATCTCCAATTTGAGCCTTCAGTATGTCCACCATCGTGTTGGCGGAATACTAAATCTCCTTCCAAAAGCCCAACATTAGTACCAGGATATATTTCGGTTGAAATTCCTTTCTTTCCCAACAACTCATATACGGGACTTGCTTCAACTGAAGTCTTGAACATTCCGACAGCATCGATCCAATGACCTTCTACCTCTGGATCTCCACTTGAAATAAAGACCGGTCGAGGTGCACAAAGCGCTAGCATCTCGTGCGCATCTATTGGCATATCCATGGGAGTCAGTGCTCCTGCGTATTTAATGAAATTTGGAGTAAACCAATGGTATTCGCCAGTAGAAGCGAGGTTTTCCACCTGCTCTCCATAAATTCTACGAAAAATCTTTGTGCCTCCTGCGCCTGAAGAAGCAAAGAAACCAATGGCAAATCTAGGTTCGTCTACCATCGCTACCAAGGCAGCTTTTCCATAGCGAGACAAGCCTTCGATTCCGACCTTCTTGGCATCTACCAAAGGATCGGTTTCTAAATAATCTAAAGCGCGGCTAGCTCCCCAACCCCAAGCACGGAGTGTCCCCCAGTCATCTAGTTTCCGAGGCTCGCCCCTATTGACTAGGCCAATTATTCCAGCTCGAAGGCCTGCCCCATTATCTGCTTGGAAACTTGTCGGAATGATCATCGCAAACCCCCAGCCTTCATTCAAGATTTGTTCTTGCCAGGTTGGACCTTCAGATTTTGGAAGGTTCATGCCCACTGGCCAAATCCAACTGAATTGCATGATCAAGGGAACGGCACTTTTTGCTTCCAAGGGAGTAGCCATCAGCAATTCTAAGTTTACTTCGAGGTCTGGATAGGAAGAGTTATCCACATGCCCGATCAATTTCTTGAATCGTGCTTTTACATCTCCGAAAAGACTGTCTTTTTCTTCGATAATCTCCCAAGTGACATTTGGAATATTTTCAGGCATTCTACCATAGATTTCTCTTGCAAAATGGGCTTTTAGCTCTTCCCTTCTTTTTCCCCAATCTTTCTCATTCTTCACAGGACTTCCATCGTCAAAAGCCAACGGGTCGGGTAAGCTGCTATAAGGGGTGGCTTTGGATTCATCTGAGTTAGCTGCATTTGGGGCGGCAGGATTGCCGGAAGGACCTGGCCTTAGTGAGACTAAACCAAGTTTCTCCATCATCAAGCGGTGATCGGCCTGACTGAGCTTTGCGATGGAATCCCTGCTTTGCTGGGATAGCTGTGCAAATGTGGATAAGTTGAAAAAAAGAAATAAGCTGAAGGATAATACGAAGGGTTTTCTCATTTTGGGTTAATGAATAGGTGAGGGTTACAGAAATGGCAACTCGATTTTCTCAATAAACAAATTTTCAACAAACAATTGATTATATGTGACCTATGGTTAATTGAAGCCTCAAATCACGTGTAATAAGTGCTATACTATTCTAAGAATTTCCAAGTTATCCACATTGTTTTCATTGAAAGAACTGTTCGAGGTTTATTCCAAGATGAGATCTGCAGCTTTCTCCCCAATCATGATACAAGCTGCATTCGTATTTCCTGAAACAATCGTCGGCATGATAGAGGCGTCTGCAATTCGTAAATTTCGAATTCCATGGACTTGAAGTTTTTCATTCACCACAGCCATTTCATCATTGCCCATTTTGCAAGTACCCACAGGATGATAAATGGTCTCCACAGATTTTTTGATATGGGCGATGATTCCTTCATCTGATTGATCGGGAGGAGTGATTATCGCTTTTCGGTATGGAGTAAAAGCATCCGAATTCAGTAATTCGAGAGCTTTTCTAGTGCCACGAATCAAGGTGTCCCAATCCGCCTTCTCTGTGAGGAAATTAGGTTGAATTAAAGGAGCTGTTCTTGGATCAGCAGATTTCAACGCCACATAGCCTCGACTTTTTGGCTTGATCAGGCTAGGCAGAATTGAAAACCCATCGATGATGGGGAATGTGGATATGTCATGGAAATCTGTTTTGTAATCAGCTCCAATTTGAATTGGGGCAAAGTGAAATTGAAAATCTACCCCAGATTCTCCACGTGAATTGTAGAAGGCAACAGCTTCTAAAGGGCTACAGGTCAAGGCTCCTTTTTGGGTTAGAAAAAGCTGAATAAGCCCTTTGAACTGATTTAAGGCGGTGGTATGATGATTGAAGCCTTCCTGCTTTTTACTTAAAGCCGAGCAATTAAAGAATAAATGATCCTGAAGGTTTTTACCTACTCCAGGGAGATTCACCTTAGATTCTATTCCAAAAGATTTTAATTCTTCCGGATCTCCAATTCCGGAAAGCATCAGAATCTGTGGTGATTGGAATGCTCCGGCAGAAAGAATTACTTCTTTGTTTACAAATATCTGTTCAACTCCATTTTTTCTATTGATCACTTCTACACCGATCGCCTGATCATTTTTCAGCAGGACGCGACTTACCAGAGTTTGAGTTTTGACGGTAAGATTACTTCTCGTGAAGATGGGTTTGAGAAAAGCACCAGCAGTGCTATGTCTCTTGCCATTTTTGATGGTAAACTGCATCAGACTTGTGCCAGCTTGCTCCGCCCCATTGTAATCTGGATTTTTTGGAATTCCATTTTCCGCGCAAGCTTCTACAAATGCATCTGCGAAAGGGGTTTTAAAACCCTTCGCAAAGGTGACATTTAAGGGGCCGGAATTTCCATGATAATCATTGTGGATATCTTCGTTGGATTCGGATTTTTTGAAATAAGGCAAAACTGATTCGTAGTCCCAACCTTTATTTCCCAAAGCGGCCCACCTATCGTAATCAGCTCTATTGCCACGAACATAAGCCATTGCATTGGTGGAGGAGCTGCCGCCGAGTGTTTTACCTCTCGGAAGAAAGAGTTTTCTGCCGTCCAATTGATCTTGAGGCTCCGACCAAAAGCCCCAATCTACTTCAGATCTATGCAGCTTGGTGTAAGCTCCAGGGATTTTGATCTCTAGTTTTTTGTCAGGTGCACCAGCTTCTAAAAGTAAAACTTTGTTTGAAGGATCCTCTGAAAGACGGTTTGCTAGGACACAACCTGCCGAACCGGCACCAACAATGATGTAATCAAATTCAGACATGGAATGATTGGGGTGAAATCACACACAAAATATAAAAAAGTAGTAGGATTTCTTAGGTGCAGGAATATAAAGTAATCTTGAATTTACCATCTCCTAAGTCATGCAATTGCAATTCTTGGATCGCGTCGAGTTCTGAAAAATTCCAAACATTTCCTTCCCGACTAATAATCGCTGGAAATTCGATTCGGTTATTGTTTTTTCTGGAGTGCAGGTTGATTAATTGATGATAAGCTTCTGAGAAGGTAAAGCCTTCTAGTAGGTATTCGGTATCGTGGCAGCCGTCGAATAATGTTTCATTGATTAAAGCAAATTCATAAGCTGTAATAATCTTTCTCATGGGATAAGATTCTCCATCAATAACTGTTTGCTCGGGATATTCTTTTTTATCAAGTTCTTTTCCAAAGATGTTTACTGTTGGCATATCATTGTGCTCAATGATTAATTCAGTAGGTTTTGTGGATAAGTCTGAGCTGAAAATGTAGCCATAACTAAAATCAAGCATAATTTCAATCCAGTTTCCTTCCACCTCCAATTCAGGTGATATTCGCTTTTTCGACTTCTCGTCAAAGACGTTTTCTAAATAAACGACTTTGCCTAAATCAATTCTTCCAACAATTTGCGCCTCAAATTTTGGTTCGGAATAAATTGTTGCCCCTAGCAGGTTAATTACTTGGTAGCTTTCTTTACTTTGAGCAGATAGGGAAATGGTAATAATCGAAAATAGGACGATCAGGTAAGTTTTCATTTTTTGATTACAGTAATCGGAGTTGCTACATCGCCTGCATATACGACGATGATTTCAGCAGTTTCGGATCCTTCATTTATTCCATAATGGAAAGTATTGACTAGCTCGATAATTGGGTCACCTGCTTTTAATTCAAGTTTATTTCCATGTTCATCGACAACAGTCAATTCCCCTGTGATCAATACTCCGGCATTGATGACCAAATGCTCGTGAAGTTCCAATTTAACGTTCGGTGGAATGGTTACTTTGATGATAGTAATCTTGGGTTGGCCTGTTGGGTAAGCAGGCAAAGTGTCTCCATTCCAGCTTTGGGTGCTTTCCATTAGTTTTTCCAGGATGATTTCTTGAGGAATCGCTGAAGAATCACAGGAAAAAAGGAAGGATAACAGAATGACTATATAGGAGGGGTATCGTTTCATGGAAGTTAAACTAAGTCTTTCCTTTTTTAAAAAAAATCACCTATCCTCTTTATTTGAGATAAAAAGGAAAAGGGACTCAATTGAGTCCCTTTTTCTAAGTTATTATGCAGGCAAACTGGCTAGGCCAGTTCCGTCTGGTTTGTTTTTGACGTCACTCTGATCATTCAAGATCATTGTCTCTCCATTTTCAGCAGAATACTTTGGCCATGATGGAAGTTTGCTACCATTTGGATCTCCGGTTTTCATAAAGGAGATTAAGGAAGTGGACATTTCATTCGACAAAGTCCGAGGTCGGCTACCTCCTCCGGTATGAGTGTACATTCGATCGGTATTCGCATACCAAAAGCAAATATCAATGCAGTGAAAAGCTTTCATTCGACCAGAGTAAAGATTGGGTTCCCATCCAAACCAAGCTAAGTAAACCGGAGCGGATTGGGTGGATTTGGCATTTGCGGCTTTGACTGCATTTTGTCTGTTCGATAATACCATCGCCCAAATATCTGATGGGGATGCACTCGGGAAGTCTTTTTGGTACGCAGCAACAATGGCTTCAGATTGATCTCCAAAACGCTCTTTGATTTTCTCCACCACACCTGGAATATCGATTTTTTCAAGTTCAGGGGAAGTACGAGTAGGGTTCCACTCATGAAATGTCGTACAAATCATCAGAGGCATAGTTGCTGCATGACTTGCGGTTTCTGTAAAAAACTCTCCTTTTGGAACATGCACTCCATCTGCCACCGGTCCAAATCCACCACGGAAACCCGGTTGAGGATTTTCCTTTCTCATACGTGCCAAGGCTTCATTGGCCACATCTATATAGGCTCTCCAACTCAAATCCTGAAGTTGGTCCAGTGTAGCTGGCGTTAAGCCCGCAGTTTCCATCACATATTGTCCTAATTTTTGACTGTAGCTTTGTTCATTTGCGATCAGCATAGATCCGCTCAGCGCCACTCCCTTATGCACCAAACCGGCTGAAGCAGGCATAGCCATGGTACAGGTGACTTTTGCGCCACCTCCAGATTGACCCATAATGGTGATATTGCCTGAGTCACCTCCAAAATTGGAGATGTTATCTCGTACCCATTCCAAGGCAGCGATGATATCCAATTGGCTGACGTTGCCGGAATCGGTATACTTTTCTCCGCCTACTCCCGATAAGTCCGTGAACCCTAAAGGACCTAAGCGATGATTGATTGAAACGAAGACTACATCTCCTTTTTTAGCGAAATTTTCTCCATGATACCCATCTTGCTCGACAGCATTTCCATTGGTGAATCCACCTCCATGCAGCCAAAGCATAACAGGACGTTTTTTTCCATCTGCAGTTGCTGGCGTCCAAACATTCAGGCGAAGACAATCTTCACTGAGATCATCGTAATTCCAATGGTCAGCAAATGAATAATCAACATTCGCATAGCGGTTGTCCATGATTTGGGGAGCCGTATTTCCCCACCAAATAGTAGGTTTTACCTCCGTCCAAGGTTCGGGTTTTTGTGGAGGCATAAAGCGATTTTTCCCGGAAGTGTCTGCGCCATAAGGAATACCCAAATACGTGTAAACCCCATTTATAATGTATCCTCTGACTTTCCCTTGGCTTGTTTCTGCGATAGCAATATCATCTCCGATTTGGAGAAATTGCTCATCAGTTTTTGCTTCTTCTGTGGAGGCACTTGCGCAGGAGGTAAAAGGAATGGTAGATGCTAAACCGATTCCGGCAGTACCGACACCGATCTTTTTGAAAAAGTCTCTTCTATTGTTCTTCATGGTTTTGGGTTTTTGATAAAGGATTGATTGCTAAGAAAATATAAGGAATCTCCTTTAGCCAAAATGATTTTGAATCCATTTTTCACCAAAACATTATTTAAATGGAGGAATATTGTTTCCAATTGACAAAATAGACTTGAGTAATCCGGGCACAAAAAAACCGGCCGCTTTTCAGCAGCCGGTAAATCTTACCTCATATATCTAAAATCTCACCTCTACTTACTGTCCTACCATAAAGATGGCATTGCTCAACACTAATTTTCCAGATTCCCAGAAGCCACGGAAAATCGGGTTATCCACAAAATAAACTATCTCGCCACGACCAAGATTTTCAGCCCCTATTGCCAAAGATCCTCCCATGGAAGATTTGATTTTGTAGCCGATATAGCCTGTTCGATAGGAATCGTTCGATAAGATTTTGCCTGCATTCACGCCATCCGTCAGGTAAGCATATTTGCTGGAGTTATTCTTCAAAGTATAGAATATGCCGCCCGTACCATAGCCAAGTGGGTGCGTTTCATCCATTGCTACTTGGTAGATTGCGCCAGCAGCTCCTCCTGAGATCGCCAATCGCTCACCTTCTGTGTAAGGAGCCAATCGCTCAGCTTTTGCAAGCGTGTCTGCTGCTTTTTCTGCTGCTTTCTTCTCCTCGTCTGTATCAAAATTCTTTAACTTAAATCCTTCTTTGTTTGCAAAGAAATTCAACGCACCGTCTATTGCTATCAGCTTCCCACCTGCTTTTACCCAGTCCATTACCTTGTCCTGAGCAGCTTTGTTTAGGCCTCCTCCACGGGTTGATGGTAGGATGATCACATCGTATTTGTTGAGATCATAACGAGCCATATCTTCTAGTTCCAAAGTGCTTAGTGGATAGTTGAGCTCCTTTTCGAAAAAGTGCCAAAGTTCACCGAATCCAAGGGAGTTCGTTCCCTGTCCGCCTACTAAGGCAACTTTTGGAGCTTGGATCACACGGATATTCGGAGAACCGAAGTCCTTTCCTTCTTCCACGTAGCCAGTCATGGTTGTTTCGAGTTGGATACCAAATTTGTTGGCAGTTTCCACTACTTTTTGATCAAAGTTGGCCACGTATTCATTTCCACCTTTAGTGATCAGCAGGGTTCCTGCCGGAAAGCTTTTGCCGTCTGTTTTAAAAGGAAATTCCGGATATTTCACACGGATTCCCTGATTCAACAGTGCCGATAGAAAAGCTGCATCCCGAGTTCCATGCCAGCCAGCGACATAGGCCACTGGAGTTTTGCCCGCAATATTTACTGTGAAAGCTGGTTTTTCATAAGCTCCAGCCGGATCCAATCGGGTTTCCAATGCATAGGCTTCCACATTGTAAGCATAAGGCATTGCCCAGCTCGTGATATCGTAAGTAATGCTATCGTTGAGTTGCGGTTTTGGCTCGAAAAATACCTGGGCCAAAACAGACTTTGGCTGATAGGCAGAGATCACTATATCTTCTGCAGAAGTAGTAAAAGTTGTAGATTTTCCAGTTTCATATTCATAGCCTTTTAAACCTGATTTTGCACCAGCTTTGCCATAGCGGATTCCATTTTTATCCAACAGTTCAAGCAACTTGGCTACTTGAGCAGGATTACTTTCCCCTTTAATCACAAAACTTTTGTATTTGCCTTTCGGGTTGGTGGAGTTGTCTTTGTAAAACTTAGTAAACTCCGAAAGAAGGCGTTCTGCATTTTGACTAGTCACTTCCGTTGCCGACATGGCCGCCGTGTAATGTCCTTCTATTCGATAGCTCAAGGTCACCGTATCGCCAACTGAATTGAAACCGCCTCGGCCGGCTTGGCCTCCGCCACCTTGCTCGATCGTCATACCGATTGCACCATTGAACATTGGGTAAGAATCTCCATAGGATGGGTATAGCAGATCAAATCGCTCTTTGGTGAAATAGAATCTACCCATCTCATCAAAATACTTTGCAGTATTTCTTCCAAAAATATCTTGAAACTCATGCTGAAAAGGGCTTAGCTGCTCATGCAAAGGCTCTGCCGCCGGAGCCATATAAAATGGATTGTTGATGCCCTGCTCGTGAAAGTCGAGATGAAGCTGTGGCATCCATTGCTGATACATTTTCAATCTTGCCTGAGATTCCACTTGTACTTGCCAAGCCCAATCCCGATTCAGGTCGAATAAATAATGGTTGGCACGACCTCCCGGCCAAGGCTCGCTATGCTCCATGGATTGAAGATCCGGTTGAAGTGTAGTGTTCATTTTTTGATTGTACCAATTCGAATAGCGATCTCTGCCGTCTGGGTTGATTGCCGGATCAATGATGACCACCTGGTTTTTTAACCATTCTTGAGATTTGGCATTTGCAGGATTGGCGAGTGTATAAAAAGCTGAAATCGCCGCTTCCATTCCAACTGATTCATTTCCATGGACATTAAATGACATCCAATTGACGGGTATTGCGTGAATAGGATTTCCTTCCATCAAACCAGCTCGCTTGAGGTTGTCTGTACGAATTTCTTCCAAGATCGCCATGTTTTCCGTGCTGGAAAAAATTGCCATAATCAGCGGGCGCTTTTCGTTGGTCTCACCATACTGGATGAGTTTAACATTCGGATTATTCGCAGCTACATGTTCGAAATAATCAACCATTCGATGGTGTGGAGTAAATCGATCACCGGGTTTGTACCCGAGAAACTGCTCTGGAGTCTGAATTTGAGCCCAGGAGCAAATTGTTATTGTAAAAATAATTAAAGTCAGTAGGAAATGTTTTTTCATAGGAGGGGGTAAAGATTGAGGACTTGAATTTAAAAGGATTTGTCTTTAGCATTCACACCGATTAAAAAAAAGCTTTTGATTCCCCTCCTCTTGATTTTTAAAAAAACGGAGTCACTTCTTCCAAATGTGACAAAAGTCCCTGTGTAGGGACAAATTTATCCCGTATTTTGAAGCATAATTTAAAACGAAAGATAAAAATGTATTTTCAACACGTATATGATAAAAGTCTTGCGCAAGCAAGTTATTTCATTGGTTGCCAAGCTAAAGGTGAGGCGATTGTAATTGATGCTCAGCGAGATATAGATGTTTATTTGGATATCGCTAAGCGGAACAATATGAAAATCACTCATATTACGGAAACCCATATTCACGCAGACTTTCTGAGCGGTTCTAGAGAATTGGCAGCAGTGACTGGTGCCAAAATGTATCTGTCCAATGAAGGTCCTGCAGAATGGCAGTATGAATTTAAACATGAAGGACTGCAGCACGGGGATAAAATCAACATAGGGAACTTGACCTTGGAAGTACTCTATACTCCTGGACATACGCCAGAGAGTATTAGTTTCTTGTTGACAGATCATCCAGCTACTGATCAACCTGTGATGGTATTTACAGGAGACTTTGTCTTTGTAGGAGACGTTGGCAGACCTGATTTATTGGAAAAAGCAGCTGGAATTGTGGGAACGCAAGAAAAAGGCGCCAAGCAAATGTTTGATTCTGTTCAACGATTCGCTAAGCTTCCTGACTATGTACAGGTGTGGCCTGGGCATGGTGCAGGTTCAGCCTGTGGAAAAGCTTTGGGCTCTGTACCTAGCTCTACCATAGGATATGAAAAAATCCGAAACTGGGCATTTCAGTTTGCAACTGACGAAAAGGCTTTTGTGGATTATCTTTTGGATGGCCAACCAGAACCACCCAAGTATTTCGCAACAATGAAGCGCCTGAACAAGGTAGATAGACCTTTGCTTGTGGAAGTACCTAAGCACGCTAAATTGACAAAAGAGCAATTCCTAACCGCCTATAAGGATGGATTGAAGGTCATAGACACCAGAGACAAAGTGGATTTTGCTAAAGGGTTTTTGCCAGGAAGCATCAACATTCAAGGTAATAATTCCTTTTCGACTTGGGCAGGTTGGATCCTAAACTATCAGGAGCAATTTATCCTTGTGGCAGATAAAAGCCAGATGGAGGATTTAACCCGGAAATTGATGAGAATTGGCCTGGACAATATTTACGGATTTGTTGAGGATATCTCTGATTTGGGCTTGGACTTGCAAACAGCTGATGTAATTGATCTTGAAGAGTTTAAGGTCTTGGCAGAAAAAGAGGAGGTACAGGTAGTTGACGTAAGAAATACTACAGAATTTAATGCTGGCCATGTGAAAGGAGCTGATCATGTTTTCGTAGGAACGATTGAAGATAATTTGGATAAGATCAGTAAAGACAAACAAGTAGTGATCCACTGTCAAAGTGGGGATCGCGCTGCAATTGCTTATTCTTTGTTGAGGAAAAATGGATTTAATCAGGTCAAGAATTATTCCGGTGGAATGAAAGAATGGAAAGAGAACGGAAATAATATTGTAACTACTAAATAAGAATAGATATGGGCTTTTTCTCAGCAATTTTCGGTGGAACAGATAATTCAAAGCTCACCGAAGCTATCAATGAAGGAGCATTTTTGGTGGACGTAAGATCTGCCGGAGAATTTGCTTCGGGAAGTGTCAAAGGGGCAGTGAATATTCCTCTGGATAAAATCGGAAGCCAGTTGGCAAAATTCAAAGGCAAGAAAAACATTGTCGTATTCTGCAGAAGTGGCAATCGAAGTGGACAGGCGAAAAGTATTTTAGAACAGAATGGTTTTCAAAATGTCATCAACGGCGGCACATGGAGTAATGTCAACCAATGTGTTTAATAAATTTGTGATCAATGGAGAGTCAATGGACTCTCCATTTTTATTTGATGAAATTTCGATTTGAATTTTTAGGGTTAGCGATACAGTCAACCAGACTTTGCTTTGGGCAAAGAGCCTAATGAGTATTTAAAATCTAAACTTTTTGATCTGACTCCTGGACGGATTTTATTTCCTGTGGAAGGGGAAGCAAGAAATGCTGGATTTGCTGCACTGTTAGGTTGGGATGTTTTTGCTTTTGATATCAGTGTCGAAGGTAAAAAGAAAGCAAAAAAGCTTGCTTTGATGAATAGAGTTGCGATTAACTATCGAGTTGAAGACTTGGAAAAAGCAGATTATCCAGCCAATTATTTTGATGCGATCGCATTTTCCTGAAGTCAAAAGAAGGATTTTAAAGGCTTTGATTTTTTGGAAGCGTATGAAACAGAAACTGAATTAACCGAAGGACTTTACCATGTGGGGAGAGCTTCCGTAATTCGTCTTTTTGGGGTCAACAAGACCTATAAATTTAGCAATAGATCTTATTTGATTTACCCTGAAAATCGTAAATCACACTTTCGATTTTCAGGGTAGAGGAATGAATGTGGAACCTAAGGGATTCGAACCCCTGACCTCTGCTCTGTCAAAGCAGCGCTCTAAACCAGCTGAGCTAAGATTCCGAAATTATTTCGCATTGAAATTTCAATGGGACCTAAAGTAACAAAGGAATATTTATTCACACAAAACTCTCCCTCAAATACTTCCCTGTAAAGTTTTCCGATTCTTTTGCCAAGTCCTCGGGAGTTCCGGAAAAAGTCAGATGTCCACCTCTATTTCCTCCTTCTGGTCCCAAATCAATCACCCAATCGGAAGACTTGATCACCTCGGTATTGTGCTCGATGATAATGACCGAGTGTCCCTGATCAATCAAGGCATTGATGGAATGAAGTAGTTTTTTGATATCATGAAAGTGGAGGCCAGTCGTTGGCTCATCGAAGATAAAAAGGATATGATCTCCAGATTTAGTGCCGCCTTTACCCAAGAAAGAGGCAAGCTTAACTCGCTGAGCTTCCCCACCAGATAGGGTACTTGAACTTTGACCCATGCCTATATAGCCCAAGCCTACTTCCTGAAGCGGTTGGAGTTTGTTGATGATTTGGGTTTTGCCCTGGAAATACACCAAAGCTTCATCGATGGTCATATGGAGGACTTCGGAAATGTCTTTATCCTTGTACTTTACATCAAGAATCTCATTCTTAAATCTTTTGCCTTTACAGGATTCGCAGGTCAGGTGAATATCTGCCATAAACTGCATCTCCACCGTTGTGATCCCTTCACCTGAACAGTTTTCGCAGCGACCACCATCGACATTGAAGGAGAAAAAAGCTGGTTTGTAACCCCGCTGCTTCGATACTGGCTGCTCAGAAAATAGTGCTCGAATGGCGTCGTAGGCCTTGACATAAGTCACCGGATTTGATCGGGAGGATTTTCCGATGGGATTTTGATCCACAAATTCCACCTGGGTGATCTGCTTGTAGTCGCCCTCGATTCGATCGTATTTGCCGCTTTCGTCAATGACAGTTCCCAGCATTTTACCAAGGGCAGGATAAAGGACCTTTTTGATTAAAGTTGATTTTCCGGAACCAGATACTCCGGTCACGGTGGTTAGGACATTCAGCGGAAATTTAACTGTCAGGTTTTTCAGGTTATTTTCCCGAGCACCTTTGACTATGAGTGCATCTTTCCACTTGCGATTGCCATCTTTTTTGAAAATCTGCTCTTCGCCCCGAAGGTATTTTGCAGTGTAGGTTTGAGCGGAAGTCATCAATTCTTCGATGGTCCCTTGGAAAAGTAATTCGCCTCCATTCACTCCAGCATCTGGACCGATGTCAATAATCTGATCCGCTGCTTTCATGACCTTTTCCTCATGTTCCACCACAATCACGGTATTTCCCATATCGCGAAGTGATTTCAATACTCCAACTAGTCTGTCAGTGTCTCTTGGATGAAGTCCAATGCTTGGTTCGTCCAAGATATACATCGAACCTACCAATGCAGAACCTAAGGAAGTTGCGATTTTGATCCGTTGAAATTCCCCACCTGAGAGCGAGGAAGTCAGACGATTCAAAGTCAGATAACCCAAACCCACCTGATCCATAAATTCCAATCGGCTGACGATTTCTTTGAGCAGTCGATTGGCAATTTTGGCTTGGTGTGGAGCGAGTTCAATCTTTTCAAAAAATGGTAAAGCCTCATCAATTGGCATCAGCACAATATCCTGAATGGATTTTTCCGCAACTTTCACAAAGGAAGCATCCTTTCGCAAACGAGTTCCCCGACAATCTGGGCATGTCGTTCGACCTCTGAATCGGGAGAGCATCACCCTATACTGAATCTTGTAGGTTTTAGTTTCCAGATCTTCAAAAAAAGCATTCAGGCCTTTGAAATATTTATTACCAGTCCAGAGCAATCCTTGCTCCTTTTCGCTGAGCTCATTATAGGCTCGATGAATCGGAAAGTCAAACTCGATTCCTTTCTTTAGCAGCGGATCTAGCCAAGACCTGGATGATTCTCCGCGCCAAGGAGCTAGCGCACCTTCATATACGGAAAGATCTTTATCTGGAATCACTAAATCGGGATCAATCCCGAGCACATTTCCAAAGCCTTCACAGGTTTTGCAAGCCCCGAAAGGATTGTTGAAAGAAAAGAAATTGACGGTAGGAAGTTCGAAGACCATCCCATCCAATTCAAATCGATCCGAAAAACTTTTAACCTCTAGTTCCGGTACAGTGATTTTGACATCACCATGTCCTTCAAAAAGCGCAGTCTGTACAGAATCTGCAATTCTGAATTGATTGTCTTCATCGTCTTTTTGTACACTCGCTCGATCGATCAGAATCTCATATTTTCCTTTGGGTACTTTCTTTTCTCCTAGCAGGTCCTCGACAAAGTAGACTTCCCCATCGATCAGGATTCTGGTATATCCCTTTTGCAAAAGCAATTCCAATTCCTGCTCGATTTTACGCCCGCGCTCTATTTGCAATGGGCAAGAAATCATCACTTTGGTGCCTTCGTCAAAGTTCTGGATGTAATTAACGATATCGGTGACTGTGTGATGCTTTACGTCTTTGCCGGAAACGGGCGAAATAGTCTTTCCCACTCGGGAAAAAAGAAGCTTCAGATAATCGTAGATCTCAGTGGTCGTACCGACAGTAGATCTTGGATTTTTGTTATTAACTTTTTGTTGGATCGCTATGGCAGGAGTTACACCTTTAATATATTCCACATCCGGTTTCTCCATCCTTCCAAGAAATTGTCGCGCATAGGAGCTGAGACTCTCCACGTACATGCGTTGGCCTTCGGCAAAAAGTGTATCAAATGCGAGGGAAGACTTGCCCGAACCTGAAAGTCCGGTCACGACTATAAACTTATTTCTGGGAATGGCTACGCTCAGGCTTTTGAGGTTATTCACTCGAGCATTTTTAATGATGATGTATTTTCTGGGATCGAGGGAATCGATGTCGATTTTGGAGGATGGGGTACTCAAATTCATAGCTGGCAATTTACAAAATGAACAGGGCAAAAGGGAGAAAAGTTATCTTTCAAATTGTTGAATTAAATTTCAAAGCCCTGAAAGCGGAAAAAAATTGCTGAAACAGTTTTTTTAAGAGAAAAAAAGAAGTGCTCAATCCTTTCCCAATGGTTTTGTGATTTAGAATGATTAAATTTTCAGTTTCCAAAGATATTAGGGAGAAAAAATTAAATGATACAATTTCCAACAAAAGGATTTTTTGAATGTCAGGAATAAAGTATGCGATTTTCGATAAATTAATTGAGAATTCTAGGTATATAGTTTACAACGCAAATCAGATTGAGGATGATAAGCCTGTCACGATTCAGGCGTTTCGCTCTCAGTATCCGACTTTCCGAGATCTGAACCAACTCAAACAGGAGTACTCGATCCTAAGTAAACTTTCTCATCCGAGCATTATCCATCCTATAGGGTTGGAGAATATTGAGAATCTGCCTGTTTTGGTCAATGAAAAAGTGACAGGGATGACGTTGAAGGAATACTTATTCAATGGATTAATTCCGATTCCAGAATTTTTGACGATGGCAATCGAGATCGCCAAAGCGATTCAATACCTGCATTCCAAGCAGATTATTCATAAAAACATCAACCCCTCCAGCATTTTTATCAACCCGGATACCAAGAAGGTGACCATCTGGGGGTTTGACTTTGCAATAGAGCGGGGACGAGATTTGAACTACTCTAATGTCACTGAAGCGATTGAGGTGGGTCTGACCTATATCTCTCCTGAGCAAACTGGACGGATGAATAGACCCATTGATCATCGCTCTGACCTTTATTCGCTGGGATCTGTTTTTTATGAAATCTTTACGGGCCGGCCACCATTTATTGTAGCAGATCCTGTAGAGTTGATACATGCCCATTTGGCCATCAAACCAGAAAATCCAGGCAATTACCGAGAGACGGAGTTTCCGGTTTTGGGAGAGATTATTTTGAAGCTTTTGCAAAAGAATGCTGAAGATCGCTACCAGAGTGCGATAGGGTTGATTTATGATTTGGAACTGTGCATCAATCAGTTTGAAAAGGACAGTCACCTAAAGGAAATTCAATTAGGACAAAAAGATCATTCGGATCAGTTTCAAATCTCCGCAAAGCTTTATGGTCGGGAAAATGAACTTGCAAGAATGCATGAGGCATTTTTAAGTAGTAAGACAGGTGTGCCCGAGCTACTACTTGTGACAGGCTATTCAGGAGTTGGTAAATCGAGTCTAGTCCGAGAATTTGAAAAGCATGTTGAACTTGAGGGAGGGCTATTTATTTCCGGAAAATTTGAGCAATACAAAAAGAATCCTCCTTTGAGCTCGGTGCTTCTGGCACTTTCCGATCTCATCAATCAAGTTTTGATCAAGAGTGAGGAGCAGCAGGAATATTGGAAAAATATCGCATTGAAAGCGCTGGGCAATTCAGGTCAGATTCTGATTGAAATGATTCCTGAACTCGAGCAGTTGATAGGACCGCAACCGGAATTGGCGCAATTACCAGCTGCAGAAGCGGGCAATCGATTTGATCAGGTATTCAATAGTTTCATTCGTGCATTTGGCCGAAAGGATCACCCACTTTGCATTTTTCTGGATGATTTACAATGGCTTGATTCTACTTCTAGAAGATGGCTTGAAAATACCCTGGATGATCCCAGCCTCAAGAATATACTAATCGTCGGAGCCTATCGGGAAAATGAAGTGAGTGCCTCGCACCCATTAATCATGATGCTGGACCGATTGAAGGCAGTCAATCTGAATACAAAATTGATTTCCCTCAAACCATTGACGCAGGATTCTGTCGAGCAGTGGGTGGCAGATTCGCTGATGATACCCAGGGAAAAAAGTAAAGATCTGGCTCAGATTGTATTCAGGAAGACTCTCGGTAATCCATTTTTCATTAGGCAATGCCTAATCACACTATTTGAAAGTGGCTCCATCTACCTCTCGTCCAATACTCAGGAATGGACCTATAGCTTAGAAAAGGCCTATCGACTGAAAATCAGTGATAATGTGGTAGAGCTGATGACAGAACTCTTTTTTAGATTGCCTGATCAAGTACAAACTAATCTCAAATACGCTTCCTGTATCGGAAATACTTTTTCCTTGAAGACGCTTGCAGAGCTGGTGAAGACAGATGAAGAGACACTGGATATGCAACTGAAGCTTGCCGAAAAGCTCTGTATCATCGAAAACCTGAGCACAAAAGAACGGGAAGGTGAGAATAATTACACTTTTCAGCATGACAAAATTCAGCAAGCTGCACTAGGAATGCTTCAAGAGGGAGAGAAGAGGCTGGTCAGAATGAATATTGCCAAAAGTATCCTTGCAAAAAATCAAAATATCGAATATTCCGATCTAGTCTATGCCGTGGTAGACCACCTTAACTTTGCGATTACGTTGATTCAGGACCGAGATTTACTTTTGGCATTAGTCAAATACAATCTCAATGCGAGTATCAGATCGAAGAATTCCAATGCTTACGATTCCTCTTTGAGTTACGTGACCTTTGCAATGAATCTGGTGGAGGAGAAAAAATTGGAAACAGAGCCAGCGCTACTTTGCGATTTGAATCTGCAGCGTGCGGAGGCCGAATACTTAGTAGGGAACAATGAGTCTGTAGACCAATATTTTGATTTGGCTATCATGTATTCTCAAGATGTACTAGAGAAGGCAAGAGTAGCGATCAGAAGAATTCAATTCTATAATAATGTTAGACGATTTAAGGACGCATATCAGGTATGTATTCAAATCGGCAAAGAGCTTGGAGTAAGTGTTCCGCCTAAATTTTCGCCCTTGGTGCTGTTTCTTGAATATGTAAAATATAAATCCAGAACTCGTAATAAATCAATCGAGCAACTTATCGACTTGCCAGAAATGGAGGACGAAAAGCTCAAAATGGCAATCATGGTCATGGCAGCGGCTGGCCAGTCTGCCTTTCAGATCAAGCCTGAGCTTTGTGTAGAAATCTGTGCGATTATGGTTAATTTATCGCTCAAACACGGTAATTCGGATACTGGATTTATAGGCTTCTTGGGATTTGGACCCGTTTTTCACAGCGGAATTCTTCACCAGACTAAGACTGGATATAAACTTGGTCAGCTGACTTTGGCACTCCAAGAAAAATATAAAAACAGAAGTGCTGCACCGGAGATTCATTTCGTAACAGGGTATTTCGCGATTCCATGGGAAAAGCCAGCGATTGAAATGGAAAAGCAATGGCAACTAGCCTATGAAATCGGCTTGGAGGTAGGAGATCACTTCCACGCAAGCTGTGCCTGCAGCGGAACTATCCAAAGTCTTTTCATGCGTGGCGTCCGTTTTGATCAGATTGATTTGACCTTGAACTCGTTTTTGGATTTTCTTTACCGGGTCCGAAATGAGGATGCTATTTTAACCCTCCTAGGAGTCCGACAAGTAATAAAAAACCTAAAAGGCAAAACGAATTCTTCGATTGATTTTTCAGATGAGATTTTTGAAGAAAAAGGGTATATCTCTAAGCTGGAAAAATTCAACTCCCGTCACTTTGCCCATTTTTATTTTATTAATAAAATGTCCGCATTGTATCTCTGGGGAGAAAATGACGCTGCATTTGAGACCTTAAAAATCTCAGAAAAATACCTTAATGACTCTCCCGGAATGCTTCATACCGCAGAGCATTTCTTTTGGGAAGGAATGATCCTGGCTACGAAAATCAAGACAGCCGGACAATTAGAAGGTTTACAGATGACCAGAAAGCTTAAGAAAATCATCAAAAAATTCAAAAACTATAGCGCTCGATATGCCTCTAATTTTGAACATAAATATCAAGTCTTAAAAGCCGAATTAGAATGGCTACGAAATCGACTGGATTTAGCTCAAGCTCATTATTACTTAGCGATTGAGGCAGCTAATCAATATGATTACCTTCAAATTCAAGCTTTGGCCAATCTGCGTCTTTTCAAATTGAATCTGCAGCTGGGGATGAAGCGTATCGCACTGATTCATTTGAATGATGCTGAGTACCTCTATGATTATTTAGGAGCAAGTGGAATTGCGCAGCAGCTTTCAGGAAAACGTACCGAATATAAATTTTCAGAGAAAGATATTCGGCTTAGAATGAAAAATGGCAGTGCCCCGACTCAGGTAAATTCATTTTCAGAGCAGGATTTAGATTTAGCTTCAGTGATAAAGTCATCCGAAGCAATCAGTAAGGAGATTCGTTTAAAAGACCTCTTGGATGTCATGATGCGGATTATTATCGAAAATGCAGGTGCGCAACGCATGGTCTTCTTGGTTAAAAGCGAAAAGGGATTTTTGGTACAATCCGAAGCTTGCACAGAAAATAAAGAACCTTTACTATTCAAAGATCTCCTCTTGAGAGATTATGATGGATTGGCCAAAAACGTGGTCCAAGAAGTCATCGATACTAAGGAAAGTGTCATTCTGGATAATGCTTCTTCAGATAACAAGTTCCGCTTGGATACCTATATTCAAAAAAATAAGCCTAAATCTATCCTCTGCGTTCCGCTGCTAAAGCAGACTGAATGTGTGGGAATCATGTACTTGGAAAATAATCTAACTGAAGGAGTATTCATCAAAGAGCGGCTTGACCTGATCAATATTCTCTCAGGCCAAATGGCGATTTCTCTCGAAAATGCACTTCTATATGAAAATATGGAAGAAAAAATCCAATTGCGAACCAAGCAGCTCAATCAGGAAATGAAGAAGTCTGAGGAGCTACTTCTAAATATCCTTCCTCCGGATGTCGCTCAGGAACTCAAAAACCAAGGGAGCTCCAAAGCCAAAAGCTTTGATCAAGTCACCGTGATGTTTACTGACATTGTGAATTTTTCGAAAATCTGCGAGGATTTATCAGCAGATGAACTTGTCTCTATGCTGAATCAATATTATTCTGAGTTTGACAGAATTATAGAAAAGTACGGTGTGGAGAAAATCAAAACAGTAGGAGACAGCTACATGTGTGCTGGGGGGATTAATAAAAAGGTGACTTTCGATCCAAAAAATATGATCAAAGCAGCATTTGAGGTGAATAAATATATACTCTCTCAAAAAGAAGAAAATCTTAAACATGGAAAGCCTCCTTTCGATATGCGGATCGGGATTCATACGGGGCCAGTTATTGCAGGCATAGTAGGCCTTAAAAAGTTTGCCTATAACATCTGGGGAGATACTGTAAATATTGCTTCCCGAATGGAAAGCTCTAGTGAGCCGGGGAAAATCAATATCAGCTGAAAGACCAAATCGTTGATTGAGGATCAATTCAATTGTATTCCTAGAGGTGAGATGGAGGTCAAAAATAAAGGATTGGTAGATATGTATTTTGTATATGAAAAATAGTGAATTCAAAAGGAGCGGTTAAGCTCCTTTTTGTTTGTATTTATGATCTATCATATTTCCAAAAGAAGCAGAGAATAAGAATTTTGATTAAGGTGGGATCAGGTAGAATGCCTCATCACCTTTTAGGTAGGACTATCCAACCGAGAATTTCAAAAAAGCTTTTCTAGCATTTGATTTTTTCAGGTTTTGAGATTATTTTAATTAGTTTTTTCAATTTTAACAGCTTGACACATGAGTTATTTATCTTACCCAAGGATCAATTTTGGAGGTAGGTTTTTTACGGATCCCTCCACAGTAAATAATGATCCAACCCATTACGAAGTCAATAATACTGTTCCTTCACCTTGGCAAAACCCCAATGGTCTCCACAGATTTCAGCTTCAGGATTGTAATATAGTTTCCACTATTGGAAAAGATGGGGAGTCTCAAGACCCTATTGTAGGACTTCCATTTATCACCACAGATAAACCTTCGGCTGCAAAAATCGCAGATATTGATGTTTACCAGCAAGGTGTACCTACTATCTATGGTATGGAAGTGAGTATTCCCATTTCTGAAGGTATAAGCCTGACGGGTTTGATTGATCCAGCGGTGCTTAATCAGTTATGGTGGGTCTCTGTTTTGGCGACAAGAAGTTGGGAAGATGCCGATTATCAAATGGATAGCTTTGGCGGTGATATGAATGCTTCTGGAGTTTATCAATCCGTGATTAGGGTTCCAGCAGCTACTTGGCCAAGTGATGCTGTTTCCCCGGTTTTAGCAGAGTTGAAAAGTAGAACTTTGGAAGAAAATGGAAATTATTTGCTCTCCATTCGGTTTGTAGTCGATGGTTATAGAAATGTGCCTGAGGATAAAAAATATCAAACAGGCAGAATTACAGGTTCTTTAGGTCCTGTTTATGCGAATGAGCCGCTATATAGTCCTGGAGTAAGGATGCTATCTGGAAGAACCCAAGATAAAAGTGATCCTTGGAATTGGCCTATGTTTAATACTTGTCCATTTACCGTGGATCAGGAAAGAAAACTCCTCATTATTGACTTGGCAAATGGAATCTGTAGACAAACAGCCGGTGGCCCACCTGTCCAGCTTGGGGATTTAACAGCATGGATCAAACCAGCTAGTGGTGCTCCTATTTTAATTGGTGAGGTGGATTATACAGAATTCTTCTTTAATAGCTATTCCCAAATAGCACAGATTCCTATTACAGCTGATCAGATTAATATTCTAGGCTCATCCACCCTGAGTCTAGAAATGTCTAGGACTGACATAGGCCCAGCCGAGATTTTTAAAGAAGATATCACACAAACAAATATTGAAGTGGAAGTAAGACCTGTTCGACTTACAGGAAAACCAGGAAACATTGCCACTACCAGAGTTTATGTAAGTAAGTTTTCAAAGCCATTGGTTGGCAAGCAATTGAGTGTTGATATTGTAAGTGTTCAGGGAAATACTCCTGGAGCTACGGTCCCTCCTACAAATCCGGGAAATACTCCTCAAGCATTTGGAGCAATTGAAGCTTCAGTCTCTGCATCTGATGCGAATGGTTTTGCAACAGTCACTATAGTCGTTTTAAAGGATCCGGGCTACCGAACTCCCCAATTGGACGGCCAGTTATATTTTCTAAATCTATATGATTCAGAAGGATCAGTGCCTGTAAGCACCAACCAAAGTGCTATGATTTCTTGCCTAGTTTGGTCGAATTATAAGATCAATGAAAATCCGAGTTGGCCAGAAATTCAAGAGATTTTTGCCGGTTACGTAAAGTTGTTTCCTGGAATGACAGAAAAGATCAACCTGATTGATTATAAGTCCTTTGAGGTTTTTGCAAAAAACCCACCTTGGGAGCATATTTATGGAAAACAAAAACCTGCCCCACTTGGTATCGACTCCGGAGCAATCGGGTTTTTTATGACCAGAGATTTCAATGATACACGGTATATGCCTGTGACTAGAGATATGTCCCCCGAGAAAACCATGACGGTTTTACATTATATAAAAAATCTTCAGAGCGGTTCTGCCACTGCACCAAATCCACAGGAATCATGAAAAAGCCAATTTTAAAGTATTTCGCTCTATTTGGAGCTTCCTGTTTTCTGTTTACATCTTGTGATGGTTCTGGAAATTCTGAATCTGCTGATGCCTCTTTACAAATGTTAATGCAAGAGACTGTAGCCGATCCAAATATTCAACCGAATGTATTGCCATACACCATTGAGTTTGTAGAACAGGATTTTGCCAATAAGCCTGCCTTGCCGGGATTGCAGTCCTACACGAGTGCGGTGAATCAAGCTGGGGAAATTCTAGTGGTCGGTGGGAGAAGGCAGGGTTTACATACATTCATGGCTGCGCCAGGAAAAAATTTCATCCCGGATAGCGCGAATAATTTTCTCTATGTTTTGAATCCTGAGTCTGGTGACTTTTGGACTTTTGACGTGAATGGATTAGATGATAAGCTTTCTGTACAGTTACAATCCAATAATTTGCAGGGCTACCATGATCTAGAAACGGATGATATGTATGTAGTCGGCGGATACGGTTGGAAGGCTGATGGATCGGATATGAAAACCTTCGGCAGTATCATTCGATTCAAGGTGGAAGCAGTAACATAAGCGATTAAAAATGGTGCTTCAGCAAATGAGATTGGAGCGCTAATGGAGTATGGAGAAGATGATCGATTTGCAGTTACTGGAGGGGAGCTAACTATGCTCAATGGGAGATTTTTTCTTGTGTTTGGCCAGCGATTTGATGGTCAGTATCGGGGTTTTGGAGGCACGGATTTTACCCAGAAGTATACCGAGGAAGTCAGGGTTTTCACCCTTAAACCTGGTTCTTTGAATATATTGAGCTATGGCGCCAGTACAAGCTCTGACCCTGATCGACCTTTTCATCGTAGAGATGGAAATGTTATCGAAGATGTTGACCCGGGAACAGGTCAAGAAAGGATTACTGCTTTAGGCGGAGTTTTTCCTCCAGGAATTATTGGAGGCTATGATTATCCCATTTATATCAATGGGCCTCAAAACCCAGTAGTGAAGAAAGAAATCCATCAGAAATTTAGCCAGTACGAATGTCCGGTAATCTCCATCTACGATGATGAAGCTTCTAATAAATCAATTTATTCTACCATGTACGGTGGAATCGGACTTTATTATTACTCTCAGGACTCGACTCAAAAGGCAATTTATAATTTAGCAACAGGCCAAGGCAGGAATGATGGGATTCCATTTGTTGCCGACATCAGTACTTTTATAGAAGGGGCTGATGGGACATATTCTGAATACATTAATGCCAAGCCCATCGAAAACAATAGATTATTAGGAGCAAGCATCACCTTTATAGGAAATAGAGCTTTGATCAATAATGGAAAAGCTACCGCAAATGGTGTCTTAAAGTTGAGTGGCTTGGCGGCCGGAGAAAAAGTTCTGGCTGGATATATTTTAGGTGGGATTGAAGCTGCTGCTCCACTACCGGAGACCCCAAACAAAGGGACATGGGCCAGTAATTCCTTATTTGCGGTTTATGTCACCAAGACTCCTTCAGGGGCGATCCCTTCTAGTTTCGCTATCAAGGCAGACCCGAACACGCAATGACAAACTAAGTATCTTAATAGATTTGAAAAAGCGAGATCCGATCTCGCTTTTTTTTATTTGAGGCTATTCAAGTATTATTCCTTTATTTCGGAAATGGATTTCCAGTTTTTGATTGATGGTTTTACAGTGGGACTCCAGCAGATGACTTGGCTTGAGGCTGTGGCAGTAGTTTTTGGGATTGCTTCGGTTTTTTATTCGATGCGGGAGCATATTTGGGTTTATCCTACAGGAATAGTCTCCACCTTGATTTATGTTTGGATCTGCCTTCAGTATAAGCTCTATGCGGATATGGGGATCAATGCTTATTACTTCAGCATGTCGATTTTCGGTTGGTATGTTTGGACACATCCAAAAGAAGGGCAAAAGGTGCTGCCAGTGACTTGGCTGAAACCATCAGGATGGGCTATTTCAATCGGGATATTCTTAGCTTCTTATTTGACTCTATATCTAGTACTTTCTCGGTTTACAGATTCTGATGTCCCTTATTGGGACTCATTTACTACTGCTTCTGCCTTTGTAGGGATGTGGTTGATGGCCAAAAAGAAAGTGGAAAACTGGATTGCCTGGATTATTACCGATTTGGTTTCTGTCCCGCTGTATTTTCATAAAGGCTTAATTCTAACTTCATTTCAATTTCTCTTTTTCACCATCCTAGCTACCTTAGGTTTGATAGCTTGGATCAAATCCGCCAAACAATATGCCACTTAAAAAAATCTTAATTCTAGGTCCGGAATCAACTGGAAAAAGTACACTTGCCAAAGACTTAGCCAATCATTTTTCAGAGCCTTGGGTTCCGGAATATTCCCGAGAATATCTTGAAAATTTGACTCGAGACTATGATTTTGAAGACTTATCCACAATGGCTAAGGGCCAATTGGAAGCGGAGAAAAAAGCGGAGGAGCTAGCCAAAGGCGTTCTCTTTTGCGATACCGACCTGCGAGTTATCCACATTTGGTCGGCGCATCGTTTTGGAAAGACTAGCTCTTGGATAGTAGAGGAAATCGAAACTCGAGTCTATGATTTAATCTTGTTGACCGATATTGATATGGATTGGGAGCCTGATCCTTTGCGGGAGCATCCCGAACCTGAAATGAGATTTTACTTTTTCAAAAAATATCTGGAATTAGCCAAATCAAGTGGATTTCCATTTGAAGTCATCAGCGGTTCACGTGAAGAACGACTCGGGAAAGCCATCTCTGCGATACAGATTCACAGTAAAATTTAACCTGATGAGATCTATTCTTTTAGCTTCAATAGTGTGGATAAGTTTTTTTTCTTGCACTGAAAAAAAGGAGAGTCCCCTTTCTCGACCCAATATCGTGTTCATTCTAGCAGATGATCTTGGTTACGGGGAAGTAGGCTATCAGGGACAAGAAAAAATTCACACTCCCAATATCGATGCCTTGGCAGCAACTGGAAAAATCTTCTCAAATCATTATACAGCAGCTCCAGTATGTGCGCCGGCTCGCTGCATGTTGATGACTGGAAAGCATGGGGGCCATGCCTACATTCGAGGAAATGATGAATGGGGCGACCGGGGCGAGGTTTGGGACTATGCTAAAGCTGCACGAGATCCCAATCTTGAAGGTCAACGACCTCTTCCTGCCAATACAGAGACCTTAGCAAAATTACTTCAAAGTGTGGGTTACAAAACGGGTATCGTAGGTAAATGGGGTTTGGGTGCTCCTTTGAGCGAAGGCATTCCCACAAAAATGGGTTTTGATTATTTCTATGGGTACAATTGCCAGCGACAAGCGCATAATCTCTATCCGCCGCATCTCTGGGAAAATGAAAATAAGATTCAGCTCAATAATAAACTGGTAGTTCCTCGTACTTTATTAGATTCTTTAGCTGATCCGAAAGACTCGAAAAGTTATTCTAAGTATGAGCAGCAGGATTATGCTCCTGACTTGATGCACGAAAAAGCCTTGGCTTTTATAGAGTCAAATCAAGATAAAACATTCTTTCTTTATTATGCTTCGCCGCTTCCGCATGTGCCTCTTCAGATTCCAGCTAAAGATCGTGCTGAATACGTGAAAGCTTTGGGCGATGAAACTCCCTATGACGGGGCTCAGGGTTATTTCCCCAATCAAAACCCTAGAGCGACCTATGCTGCAATGATTACGAAGCTTGATGAGCAAATCGGCGAAATCAAGCAAAAACTGGATGAGTTAGGTTTGACAGAAAATACCATAATTGTGATTACCTCAGACAATGGACCAACCTATACTGGTGGAGTGGATTTTGATTTTTTTGAAAGTTCAAAGCCTTTTACTAATGGGTATGGACGAACCAAAGGCTTTGTCTACGAAGGAGGAGTTCGGGTGCCAATGTTGGTTAACTGGCCAGGACAGGTAGAAGCTGGAAGTAAAAGTGAGCATATCTCTATCTTTTATGATTGGCTTCCTACGATCTGTGAATTGGTAGGAATTCCTATTCCAGACGATACGGATGGAGAAAGTTTCCTTGCAGCAATTTATGGAAAAGCTCAGAAGCCACATGAGTACATCTATTGGGAATATCCAGAATATGGTGGTCAGCAAGCGATTCGAATGGGAAAATGGAAAGCGATTAGGCAGAACATTGTGAAAGATAATTCGCTTGAAATTGAGCTGTATGATTTAGATAAGGATCCCCAAGAACAAGTGAATCTAGCTTCTTCAAATGTGGATATTATCTCAAGAATGGAAGAGATTTTTAAGAAAGAGCATTCAAAAAGTCTCTTAGAACGATTCCAAATGCCTGCCTTGGGCGATTAAAAGTATTTTGTACAATTGAATTGATCACCATTTGTATAAGGAAAGCGATGCTGCTTCGACTAACTTGATCATATCCTTTTGTGCATTATTATTCAGTATGATGATCGTCTTGTTCTCTTCAATATAGCGTACTATGATGGTTTTGTAACCGGGATTATCTCCTGTATGACTCACCATTTTCCCAAAAGGACTTCTTGGGTCAAGCTCCCAGCCAAAACCATAATAACTTCGCGTTCCATCATTAAGTCGATATGGGGTGAATGCTTCATCCAGAGTTTTTTGGGAAATCAGCTTTTCAGTGTAAAGTGCCTGATCCCATTTTAATAAATCTGAAGCAGTACTGCTTACCCTTCCAGGGCCTTTTCGATTGCCTAGCCACACGGTGTAATCTGAAGCGTGAAATTTGTTAGCATTAACATAATTTCCAGCTTCATCTTGCAGATGTCCTGCGGCGAAGTTGCTCACTTTGGACTTTTCTTCAGGGGAGCGGATGGCAGTATTTTTCATTCCCAGTGGTTGAAAAATCCATTCATTGGTAAGCGCTACGAAATCTTTCCCAGATGCTTTTTCCACAATGCTTGCAAGTAGGACGTAGCCGGTGTTGCTGTACTCGTATTTTTCTCCAGGTTCAAATAAAATGGGGGGAGCATAGGTTCTCAAGTATTCCAAAATTTCGGGATTACCAGCCACTTTGCTTTTATCCCAATGTGCATCCATGATCGCTTGATAGTCCGGCAAGCCGCTGGTATGAGTTAGAAGATGTCTTATGCTTACTCCTGAGTAAGGTATTTTTAGATATTTTTCTACCGGATCATCAAATTTGAGCAAGCCTTTTTCTTCGCACATCATCACGATCATCGCCGTGAACTGCTTGGATACAGACGCTAATTCAAAAACATCATCCTTTTTCAAAGTAATTCCCTCTTCAAAATTTCTGTATCCGACGGCCTTTTCAAAAAGGATTTTGCCCTCTCCTGCTACTAGGACAACTCCCGAAAATCCTTCTTGACCTGCTCGTTGAAAAGCCTCATCTAAAATTTTTTCTTGTGCAAAAAGCGGGATATTTAAAATCAATAATCCGAAAATGAAAGCTGCGAGTGAGGATAGGTTCTTCATAGTTGAGGCATTAGGTTGAAAAAGATACAAAAAAACAGCTAATTGGGGGATAATTCTTCATTAGCGAAATGTCCTTTAAGTCTTTTTTGATTCTTGTTCTGACGGTATTTTTAAGTTGTCATTCCCATATTGGTTTTGGGCAAAAGAAAGTTGTATTTATAATTTTAGATGGAATTCCCGCTGATGTGCTGGAAAATACTTTTACCCCTAATCTCGATGAAATAGCAAAGATGGGAGCTTATTCAAGAGCTTATACAGGGGGATTAAAAGGGGGCTATTCTGAAACTCCCACCATTTCAGCAGTTGGATACAATTCACTCTTGACAGGTACCTGGGCCAATAAGCACCATGTCTGGGGGAATGAGATTAAGGCACCAAACTACAATTATTGGACAATATTCAGATTTCTTAAGGAAGCTAGGCCCGAGTCAAACATTGAAATTTTCTCAACTTGGCAAGACAATCGAACTAAACTGATTGGAGATCAATTAGCGGAAACTGATTTCATCAAAATGGACTTTGCGTTTGATGGCTTTGAATTGGACACGCTTACTTATCCACATGATTCAGAGAAGCTATACATTCAAAAAATAGACAATCTAGTCAGCTACGAAGCTGCTTATCAACTTAAAAAATATGGGCCTGATTTGTCTTGGGTTTATTTGGAGTATACCGATGATATGGGGCATCGCTATGGAGATAGTCCACAGTTATCCGCAGCAGTAACAGTAGCAGATGAGCAAGTGGGTAGAATCTATGAGTCGATTCGCTATCGGGAAGAAAAATTTGGGGAGGACTGGCTAATTTTGATTACCACTGATCATGGCCGAAAAGCTGAGGATGGAAAAGATCACGGTGGCCAGTCTGACCGTGAGCGCGAAATCTGGATGGTCTTAAATGCACAAGAACTCAATCCCTATTTTGAAAATTATACCCCCGCGATGGTGGATATTTTACCTACAATTGCCAGATTTTTGGAAATCGATTTGCCAGAAAATGCGGTGAAAGAAATAGATGGCGTCTCGCTGATTGGTGATATTTCCTTAGTAAACGCAAATGCAGAAGTCGAAAGTGATCAGATTACGTTGACTTGGGTTCCAATTCAAAAGGCTGGAAAGGTGACGATTAGCTATACTACTACAGATGATTTTGGGCTAACTGGTAATGTGGATAACTACATCAAACTTGATGAAGTTGACCTTTCTACATCAAAACACCGAATTTCTTTTGCTGAATTACCTCCTGGAAAATTGAAGTTTTGGATTCAGGGGGAGAGTAATGGTGTTGGGGTTTGGGTGATTCGATGAAGATAAATTTTAGCTAAAAATAGCACGAAATGGCAGATTTGGATATTCTGCTTAAATGGCTAATATCAAAAAAAGCCGACTTTTGCCGGCTTTTAAGTTTTCTATAAGCTAACTATCAATCCATTCCTCCCTTACGGGTAGGGGAGCGAACTGCCGGCCAAGCCGTAGGATTTCCAGTTCTATCAAGTGGAATTCGAACTTCTCGATTCACTTGCTCAGGCTCTTCACTTGCCATGTAAACCATTATCGCAGCCATGATCACATTGTTCTGAACATCGTCAAAAACAATTTTATCATAGGTGTCCAAGTTGGTATGCCAAGTATAATTGAAGTAAGACCAGTTCAAAGAGCTTAAGGAAAACGCTGGAACTCCGGCTGCTACAAAAGAAGCATAGTCAGATCCACCACCACTTGGATTTCCAGGAAACGTGGTTTCAATATCTTTAGTAATATCTCGAGGAACTTTATTCATCCATCGACCGAGGTATTCGTAGCTATCTACAAAGCCTTGGCCTGATACATTCGCAACTCTGCCCGTTCCATTATCCTGATTGAAAAGTGCCTGTATTTTATCCATCATCTCTGGATGATCCTCTACGAAGGCTCTTGAGCCGTTAAGTCCTTGCTCCTCTGAACCCCAGTGACCTACTATAATTGTACGTTTTGGATTTGGATATATCTCTTTCAACACGCGCATCACTTCCATCATCATGATGGTTCCAGTACCGTTGTCTGTAGCGCCGGTGCCACCATCCCAAGAATCAAAATGCGCAGATAGCATCACATATTCGTCAGGCTTTTCTGTTCCCTTAATTTCAGCAATGGTGTTGAAGGTCGGGGCTACTCCAGTTTCTTTGGATTGTGCGTTCAAGTTGATCATTGGTTTTTTACCGCTTTCAGCCAATCTGAAAAGCAAACCATAATCTTCAAGTGAGAGGTCTACAGTAGGCACTTTTTTAGTGGAGGCAGAGAAAATCTTGTTGGCTCCAAATCCTTGAGACCAATAGGAAGTAATAATCCCCAATGCTCCTGCTTCTTCCAGCGCAATTGGCAGTTCTCTTCGTCCCTCACCAGTGTTTCTTAATCGCTCAGCCCAAGCATCATTTATCGCGGAACGCTCGGCCTTCATTTTTGCGAAAGACTCAGGAGTAGCGAACTCTTCCCAATTGTAATCTGGTCTTCCTGTGATCTGCGGCGCAGAAATCATCACATATTTTCCTTTTACTAAAGGAAGCCATTTTTTAAATGCGGCAGCATCTTCAAGCATTGGAATAATGATTACCTCACCCGCTGCTCCTCCTTTTGGAGAGGAAGGACTCCAAGCGAGTTGGGTTCCAGCCAGTGACCTAGTCCAAGGAGCAGTCATATCGATGTGGGTAATCCCACGCTCCCAGCCTCTCCATTCGCCCCATTTCTCATTGCGAGCTTCGATTCCCCAGCCTTTGTATTTCTCTACCGCCCAATTATGGGCTTGCAGCATTTGTGGCGAACCTACCAATCGTGGACCGATTCCGTCCATTACTTCATGACCGATTGCTTTCAGTTGCGAATTTTCGCGAGCTTCTTTGATGATGTCGTTGATGACTTGATCCTGTGCTTGTACTCTTGTATTGAAAAGTAGTAACAGACCCAAGCCTAATAAATAGCTTTTTTTCATGCGGTGTTTTATTTAGACTTTAAAAATAGGATTTCATGACAGCTTTTTTCAACCGTTTGTGGATTTGATAAGGAATTATTGGGATGATAGAAAGGTATCGGTCTTTTAAAGATGCTTTTTTCCGACCTGCTTGACGATTCCACCTTTCACCTCTTTGATAGTCTGCACGTAGAAAAATGCCTTTGGATCAATTTCATTAATCGCTTTTTTCATTCGATGGACTTCCAATCTAGTCACAACAGCCATGATGATATCACAATCATGATGAATATGGAAAGTTTCCGGTAGATAGCCACGCTCTCCTTTATAGACTGAGATCGCTTTTCCAAATTTTTTCACAATCAACTCTTTTACCAACTCATGCTCTTTGGAAATCACCGTAAGAGCCGTGTATTCTTCAAAGCCCTCAACTACATAATCGGTCACTTTGATCGCGGTAAAATAGGTGAGTAAGGAATACATCGCCGGCTCAATACCAAAGAAAAATGCCGCAGCAAGCATAATCAAGGAGTTTAGAAACAAAGTGATTTCACTTCCGGAGAAGGCTGAGTTCTTTTGAGTAAAATCGGTAATCACCTCAAAACCATCAATTAATCCTCCGCCTCGAATAATAAATCCAATCCCAGTTCCCATGAGCATGCCGCCAAAAACCGCAATTAAAACCTTATCGTTTGTCACCGGCTCCATCTGAATCACTTCCAAAACAGCAATCAGCAAAAAGACCGAAATAGTAGACTGAATAGCAAAAGTCTTCCCGATTTTTTTGTACCCCATGATCAAAAATGGAATGTTGAGTACCAAAAGAAGTAAATTCAAATTGATCCCAAACTGTAGGTTGATCAATATTGCAATTCCTGTCACTCCTCCATCCAAAAACTTATTGGGAAGCATAAAAGCCTCTAAAGCAATGGCTGCAAGAGCGACACCTACTAGGTTATATACAATAGTGGTGGGTGAAAAAATCTGTTTCCAGTCAATCTTTTCAGGAGAAATATCCATTCAAGTAGTTTTTGTTAGAAAGAACAGCAATTTTCAACTTGATTGAAAGGCTTATCCACTTATTAACGCAATAATTTAAGCGCTTAAAATAGATATTTTATTTTGAATAAGAGGTCAATCGTACTAAAGATCCTGATATTTCAGAAGTCACAGAAACGCGAGGAGCCTACTGAAATTTCTAGCCACCGCTCTTCAATCAATTTTATTGAAATCATATAATTTGATTGAGTTTTTCTACTTTTTGGAGTTAATTACATTAAATAACAGGTAACTAATTTGAAATGAATTATGGAAAGAGCGATTGAAAAATCCGAATTGTTTTACCAATTGCTTGCGGAAGATGCAGATGAAAAGTCGCTCAATTGGATTCGAATCCAAGGGGAGAAGATTGAAAAGTCCGGAAATTCTAATTCCTTGTTTATCTCCTTTAGTCAAGCCTCGCGATATTTCAAGAAAGTAAGCATTTCTCTTTCCGAAGACGCGGAAACTAAAATCCACGCAAATTATGCCGATCTGGAATTGAGCTATTGGAATCTCTTGCAAATTGCTAGAACCTATTTGGTCATGAAACTTCCCTTGGAGAAAGAAACGTGGTTCAAGACAATTAACCAACTTTTTGAGACAGGTGATCTATATGAGCAGCAGGCTTTATTTGCAGCACTTCCGGTTTTACCCTTTCAATCGGAATTGATACCGCGCGCCATCGATGGATTGCGAACAAATATCTCGTTGGTTTTTGATGCGATTGCTTTGAATAACCCCTTTCCATCCATTTATTTTCCAGAGGCGAATTTGAATCAGATGGTTCTGAAAGCGATTTTTATGCAAAGGCCACTCTATAGAATTCAGAATTTAGAGAAGCGAAGGAATCCCGCATTGGCGGCAATAGCACGTGATTTTGCCCATGAGCGATGGGCGGCAGGACGTGACGTGATGCCAGAGCTTTGGCGACTTGTTGCCCCATTTGTTGATGAGTCTTTTCAAAAAGACCTAGAAAAGGTTTTGGCTACCGAGGATACACTTCAAATGAAAGCAGCAACTTTGGCGATTCATGAGTCAGACTTTGAACCTGGAAAAAAAGTCCTAAATAAGTACCCTGAAATGATTCAGGGTATTCAAAACGGTCAAATAAGCTGGGAATCCATCGGTTTAGAATTTCAGCGAGCTCGTGTTTAATTAATTTCTAATTTTCCATTTAAAATTCAACCCCATGTATATAGATCCACATATTCACGTCGTATCTCGAACCACTGATGATTATGAAGCCATGCGAAAAGCAGGTATTGTAGCCATCATCGAGCCTGCTTTTTGGCTGGGTCAGCCGCGGACGGAAGTCGGAAGCTTCAAAGATTACTTCAGTACTCTAGTGGGCTGGGAGCGATTCCGTGCCAGTCAGTTTGGGATCGTCCATTATTGCACCATGGGATTGAATTCCAAGGAAGCCAATAATATTCCGTTGGCTGAGCAGGTAATGGAGCTTTTGCCGCTTTATGTAGGGAAAGAAGGAGTTGTGGCCATTGGTGAAATCGGTTACGATGATCAGACTGAAGCCGAGGATCGATTCTATCGACTTCAATTGGAGCTGGCCAAGGAAGTAGATCTTCCAGTCTTGATTCATACGCCTCATCGGGATAAGCGAAAAGGCACTATCCGAAGTATGGATGTAGCTGAGGAGCATGGGTTAGACCCGAAAATGGTGATCGTGGACCATAACAATGAAGAGACTGTAAAAGAAGTTTTAGATCGAGGATATTATGCGGGATTTACGATTTATCCACACACCAAAATGGGTTCAGCGCGAATGGTGGAAATTGTGAAGCAATATGGGCCAGAGCGAATAATCGTTAATTCTGCTGCTGATTGGGGAATTTCTGATCCTTTGGCTGTTCCTAAAACTGCCGATTTGATGCGCAAATCAGGGATACCGGAGGAGCATGTTCGGTTGACTACCTATCAAAACGCATTAACTGCTTTTGCACAAAGTGGGCAAATGGATGAGCAAGATTGGCTCAATGCGGCACCGTTGGATCAAACAAAAAAAATGAGTGGCAATTCTGTGCTTAGAGGTGGTCAGACTCCTCGAGTAGAAGGCAGCTCTGATTTTGTGGAAAATTAATCCATGAAGGACACTAAATTATTTGCTTACCTCCAGCTTACCCGACCTGCTAATGTGGTGACAGCCATCGCAGATATCTGGGCTGGTTTTGCCGTTGCAGGTGGCTGGACCTATATGATGAGTGACTGGGAGCTAGGGGCAGCTACATTTTGGCATAAATTAGTTTGGCTTTCATTGAGTACAATTGGATTGTATGCTGGAGGGGTGGCGTTTAATGATGTCTTTGATGCAGAATTAGATGCTTTGGAGCGGCCTGAGCGTCCCATTCCAAGTGGGAGAGTGAGTAAAACTTCCGCTGCATGGATGTCTTCAATTTTATTAATTATTGGAATCTTAGCCGCTAGTCAAGTGAATGTGGTGGCTGCAGGTTTGGCGATTCTAGTGGCAGTGTTATCGGTTACCTACGATTATTGGGGAAAACATCAATTTTACTTTGGCCCAATCAATATGGGAATGTGTCGGGCGGGCAATTTACTTCTTGGAATCAGCGTCGCACCTGAATTGATTCATTCACCGCTGAGTTTGATTGGCTTGATTCCTTTAATATATGTAGCTGCAATAACGATGATCAGCCGAGGCGAAGTCCATGGAGAAAATCGAAAGGCACTTTTTTTCGGTGCTGGACTTTATGCTTTCATTATTACCTGCATTTTATCAATGAGCTACCTTAATGGACCTGATTACTGGCAGACCATTCCTTTCCTCCTTGGATTAGCCTACATGATCTTTCCTCCTTTGATCAAAGCTATTCGTACACAGGACCCTAAATTGATTGGGAAGTCGGTCAAAGCTGCCGTAATTTCATTAATCATTTTAAATGCTTCAGTTGCAGCGGCCTTTTCAGGATGGAAGATTGGGGTAATTGTGTTATTCTTGCTTCCCATTTCCCTTTGGTTGGCAAAGAAATTTGCGGTAACCTAGGTTGGTTTCGAACCAAAGCACTAACAAATTGTCTTAGCTTAATGGAGCCCATTAGACCCGAATGCAAGAATGAATACTATTATAGAACAAAGTTTTTCAGTCCCCTTTAGCTATCAAGTTTGCTTCACAGAAGATCTTTTTGGCTTAGATAATTTGCTTTTTGTCGATGCTTTGGAAAAAGGGAAAAGGCCAAAAGTCCTCTTTGTAATCGATTCTGGGGTATCAGAGGCACATCCGAGTTTGATAGATCGAATTAAATCCTATTCCCATAAATATTCCGACAGGTTTATTTTAGCGGCCGAACCCATGGTCGTTATTGGCGGCGAGGCTTGTAAAAATGACTTGTCTATTTATCAAAAAGTGGTGGAAGGAACTCACTTATATGGCATTGATAGACATTCTTACATTGCCGTGATCGGCGGTGGTGCGGTGTTGGATATGGCGGGTTTTGCTGCAGCAATTTCCCATCGGGGCATTCGTCTGATTCGAATCCCGACGACCGTTCTCTCTCAGAATGACTCTGCTGTTGGTGTAAAAAACAGCATCAATGCCTTTGGCAAAAAGAATTACTTGGGTACGTTTACTCCTGCCGTCGCGGTATTGAATGATTTTAATTTTCTTAAAACCCTCGAGGATCGGGATTGGCGTGCAGGTGTTGCTGAAGCAATTAAAGTTGCCTTGATCAAAGATCTGAGCTTTTTTACTTGGCTTGAAGAAAATGCCGCAGCAATGGCAAAACGTGAAATGGGGCCTATGAAAACCCAGATCATCAGATCAGCTCAGATGCATATGGACCATATCGCAAGCAAAGATCCATTCGAGTTTGGCTCATCCAGACCCTTAGATTTTGGACATTGGGCAGCACATAAATTGGAACATTTGAGTGATTTCCGAATTCGACATGGCGAAGCTGTTGCCATTGGAATTGCATTGGATTCTGCTTATTCTTTTCTTCAAGGAAGAATCTCTAAAGCTGATCTCGATCGAATCCTCAACCTGATGCATACCTTGGGATTTGAGCTTTTCATTCCTGAACTGGAAGGTGCTAATTTGGTCAAAGGCCTTCAGGAATTTCAAGAACACCTAGGTGGAGAATTGACAATTATGCTTTTAGAGTCCCTGGGAAAAGGAGTGGAAATTCACGAAATGAACCCTAAGCTAATTTTTGAAGCGGTCAATATTCTCTTGAATTTTCACAATCAACATAACGCTGAGAAAATAAGAAATTGAAATGAGGTTAGACAACTTCCATTTAAGCTATTGCAGTAATATTCATCCAGGTGAAAGTTGGGCAGCAACTTTCGAAAATCTTAAGCTTTATATTCCCGAAGTTCGGAATCGGTTAGATGTTTCTGGAGCTTTCGGAATCGGACTTCGATTGTCTAATGAGGCAAGTTTGATTTTGGAAAAACCCGATGAACTGGAAAAATTTCAAGCTTGGTTGAAAACTGAAAATGCTTACGTTTTCACCTTGAATGGATTTCCATATGGAGATTTTCATAGGCAAGTCGTGAAGGAAAAGGTTCATTATCCGGATTGGACTACGGATGATCGAAAGAATTATACCATTCGTTCTTTCCGCATTTTGGCGGAATTACTTCCTGAGGGAATTGATGGGGGCATATCCACCTCCCCGATTTCATATCGTCATTGGTTTAAGGCAGAAGCGGAGCTAACCCAAGCAATGGAAACGGCGACGAAAAATTTATTGGAAGTAGTAGTTGAGCTAGCCGCTATTGAAAAGGAGACGGGGAAGTTTTTGCACCTCGATATAGAACCTGAACCAGATGGCATTCTTGAAAACTCGGATGAAATGATCTGGCTTTATACCGATTGGTTGCTTCCGATGGGTGTTCCAGTCTTAGGTAAAAAATTGGGTATTTCAGAAGCTGATGCAGCCCAATTAATCAAAAGACATATTCAAGTTTGCTACGATGTGTGTCATTTTGCAATTGTATATGAGGATCCTGCGGAGACCTTTGCGAAATTTTCTGCTCAAGGAATTCAAATCGGGAAGATTCAGATCTCTGCTGCTCTAAAAATTTCAATACCTGAAAGTGTTTCCGAGCGAATTGAAATTCTCCAAAAACTCCAACCTTTCGTAGAGTCTACCTATTTGCATCAAGTGGTAGGAAGAGGTACGAATCAAAAATTGACTTCGTATTCAGATTTGCCGCAGGCGATCGAAAAATTAGCCGAGACGGAAGATGAAGAATGGCGTATTCACTTTCATGTTCCTGTTTTCTTGGAAAATTACGGAGCCTTATCTTCCACTCAGTCCGCAATAAAACTTGTACTCAATCAAATTTCAAACAATCCTGAAATTACTAATCACCTGGAAGTAGAAACTTACACTTGGGAGGTATTGCCAGAAGATACCAAGTTGAGCTTGGGCGAATCGATCAGCAGAGAACTTGGCTGGGTAATCAAAAATATGTCCTGATATGCAAAAAACGGTAGTGATTAATGTGGTAGCGCTTTCCTCACGGGTAATTGGGGAGCACACTCCGTTTTTAAAAAGCTGGATAGAAAAGCGGAAAAAGTCCATCATTGAGCCA